>JAUIMA010000001.1 GCA_030432675.1 Candidatus Hydrogenedentota bacterium
CGGGCCGCAAGTCTACCTCGCAAACGACGGGACATTCACGCCCGTTGGAGATTTCTTTGCCGACCACAACACACCCAAGGCCCCAAAATACCTACCCCACCGAACGTCTTCCGGGGCGAGCCTGTCCCTACTTTCTGCCGCCGACGCCCCATAGAAGAGCGTGGCGCGATTGTTAAACCATCATGCTCGCTCGGGATTCCGGAGCGCAGAACACTTCCTTTTTTGTGCTCTTTGCGTTCTTTGTGGTTAAAAAACGGGTCCAGCCTACCCCCGCGAATACACCGACTTTCCGTCGCAAATCGTGTGCTTCACCAGGCCCTTGAGCGTTTCGCCAATAAACGGTGAGTTCTTACTGCGGGAACCAAACTCCGACTCCTGCACTTCCCATTCTGCCTTGGGGTCGAAGATGCAGATATCCGCCGCACCGCCTTCTTTGAGTTCACCCACGCCCAAATCGCACAGGCGGGACCCGGCGACCGTCATGAGCTCAATGGCCCGCTCAAGGGTGATGTGTCCGGGCTCCACCAGATCCGTGATCACCCGCGCCAACGACGTTTCCAGCCCGATGATACCGAAGGGGGCGTCCGCGAATTCGACCGACTTTTCTGTCGCCGTGTGGGGCGCATGGTCGGTGGCAATGCAATCCACTGTGCCGTCTTTAATGCCTTCGATGATGCCGTCGCAATCCACTTGTTCGCGGAGGGGCGGATTCATCTTGGCGTTGCTATTAAAATCGCGAACGGCCTCGTCGGTGAGGGACCAGTGGTGGGGCGCGGCCTCGCAAGTCACCTTGACGCCTTTTTTCTTATAGCGCCGAATGATGTCGATGCCTTCGGCGGTGGTCACATGCTGGATGTGGATGTGGGCACCAGTGAGCCAGGCCAACCGCGTATTACGGGCGATGGCGATTTCTTCACAGGCTTTCGGGATGCCGGGAATGCCGAGGGTCGTGGCGGTGTAGCCCTCATTCATGGCACCACCACCGGAAAGATCGTGGTCTTCGCAGTGGGCCATATAGGGCAGGTCCACCATCTTCGCGTATTCCAAGACCCGGCGCATGACGTTGCTGTTCGGGATGTCTTTGCCATCATCCGTCACCGCCACGGCACCCACATCTTTCAATTCGGCCATCTCAGTGATTTCTTTGCCCATCATGCCCTTGGTGGCACAGGCGGCGGGGCGAATCTTGATGCAGGCCGTTTCCCGGGCACGCCGGTTCACGAACTCGACCATACCCGCGTTGTCGATGACGGGGTTGGTGTTGGCCATGGGCACCACGGTGGTGAAGCCGCCCCGGGCCGCCGCACGACTTCCCGTTTCGATGGTCTCTTTCGACTCAAAGCCAGGCTCGCGAAAGTGGACGTGGATGTCGACCAGGCCGGGGCAAACCACGCAGCCCGTCGCGTCGATGCTTTCATCGCCGCTCAGGTCTTTCCCGATTTTGACGATGGTGTCGCCCTCGAAAAGGACATCCAGTTTTTCAGACACGCCGCTGGCGGGGTCGATTACGTGGCCATTCTTGATTACGGTGCTCATTACATTTCCTTGTCGCTGCAACGCGGATGCGCTATGCATCAATACGCGCGGTCTCGGGCATACAGTTTGTTTTCTTAGTACAACGAAGGCCCTAAGCGCAAAACGAAGTTAACCTGCCCAATAATTTTTAAACGCAAAGAACGCATAGCGCACAGAAAATTAATGGTTGGAGGCTTTGATTGTGTCTAATGGTCGTGCTGAGGCTATTCCGCAGAAGCGGAATGGTATGCATCACTACGGAGGACCGTAGTGACGAGTGTCTCGTTCTTATGCCAGTTTCTCTGTGCTCTTTGCGTTCTTTGTGGTTAAGACATTCTATATAGCGCGCGCGTCCCGAAGCGCAACCTATTTCTTGGCGCGTTTCCCATTGACCAGCAGGTGCATGACCGCCATTCGAATTGCCACCCCGTTACTCACCTGCTCGAGGATGACGCTCCGGGGGCCATCGGCCACGTTGGTGGAAAGTTCGATATCGCGGTTGATGGGGCCCGGGTGCATGATAATGGCTTCGGGTTTGGCATGGACCAACGCGGCGGTGTCCACCCGAAAGAGGCGGATATATTCACGGAGGCTCGGAAACAGTCCGTCACCTTGTCGCTCCAGCTGAATACGAAGGGAATAAATGATGTCGGCCCCGTCGATGGCCTCACGGAGATTGTGGGTCACGTCGACGCCCATGCGCTCGATGGCCGTGGGCATGAGGGTAGAAGGGCCACAGAGCGTCACATCGGCACCGAGTTTTTTCAGGCACATGATATTGCTGCGCGCCACCCGGCTGTGCTCGATATCACCAATCAGGGCCACCCGCACGCCATCCAGGCCCGCCGTGGGGTCTTCCCTCAGGGCACGAATGTGGTTCCGCATGGTAAAGGCATCCAGCAGCGCCTGGGTCGGATGCTCGTGCCGTCCGTCGCCCGCGTTGATGATGTGGGAATCATGTCGGGCCGCCAGGATGTGGGGCGCGCCCGCCGCACCATGGCGCAGGATGATGACATCGGAATGCATGGCCTCAATATTGGCCAGCGTATCGTGGAGGGTTTCGCCCTTGACGGAAGACGAGGAACTCGCCGCAATCGCCAGGGTATCGGCCGACAGCCGCTTGGCCGCCAATTCAAAGGAGGTGCGGGTACGCGTGCTGGGCTCGTAGAACCAGTTCACCACCAGGCGGCCCTGCAACAGGGGCACCTTCTTGATGCCGCTCTCGCGCTCAGACACCGCCACAAACTGGGGCGCCGTATCGAGGATCAGCTCGATTTCTTCCCGGCTGAGCTCCTCAATACCGAGCAGGTCTTTACGAGACCAATTTAGTTCACGGGACGTGGGCAACGGCGTTTATGCTCCTTCTTCCAGGTCGGTGCGGCGGGTCAATAACACCGCATCTTCCCCATCAATCTCATGCAAGCGGGTGGTCACCCATTCGTTCGGCGTGGTCGCCATGGAATGACCGAGGTAGTCAGCCCGGATCGGCAATTCCCGGCCACCACGGTCCACCACACAAGCCAACTGAATACGCCGGGGACGGCCATAGTCCATGACTTCGTCCATGGCCGCGCGAATGGTGCGCCCCGCCGCGAGGACATCGTCCACCAGCAGGATGGTGCGTCCATCCACATTAAAGTCAAAGTGGGTATTGCCCTTGTCCATGGCGGAGCCAATACCCCCGCGAAAATCGTCGCGATAGAGGGTCGTCGCCAGCGAACCCACCGGCGGGGCAACGCCCGTCAGCTCTTGAATGATGTCGGCCAGTCGATCGGCCAGGGGCCGACCCCGTCGCAGGATACCGAGAAGTGCCAGATCTTCCAGCACGTCGTTACCATGCACGATCTCACGGGCCATCCGGCGGAGGGTTTCCGCCATAGCGGCCTCGTCCATCACAATCGTGGCTTCATCGGGCGGTGTCATTTCGGTCATCGCGGTGTCCAGACAAAAAAATTACCCTCTCGTGGGATGGAGAAGGTGGGCTCGTTCATCGTGAGGGCGACCCTTATACGTGATTCGGGTGCAGCCTTATGCGTACACCACGCCGATTGTAGCAGGGTCCCGGCGTCGATGTAAACTGGTCGTTGCCACCTCGGGTGATCGGTTACCCCGGAAACAGCCATTCCCTCTTGGAGCCCTCCCCCCATATGACAACGAGGCCATCGCAAACCATGAAAAAACAACGACTCCTCACCCTGTTGCTGTCCGCCATTGCGGTCCTTCTTGTTGCCCTTGTCGGCTATGGGCACTATCTGGGCGAAGAAACCCGTGCCCTGCGTGCGGGTCACGGCCTGCCGCCCGCTGCGGAACCCTTCGTCCGTATCCAGGAAACCCTCCAGGCCGAATCCATACCCGCGCAAGATAGGGAGAATAGGCGAGGCCCCGCAGCGCCGGATGAAGCAACCCGTGAACTCGTGGACAACGTTAAGGCGGCGGAAGCCGTACTCACCCGCGCTGACACGATGTTCAGAGAGAACACCGCCTGGAACGAAGTCTACGACGACCTCTTCAGCCGACCCCAATCGACTTGGAGCGCCGCCGATTGGGCGCGACTCAGCGACGTGTTGGCGGAGAATAGCGATGTTCTGGCGGAAGTCTACGCCCTCGCGAACGGTAACGGGCCCCTCTATCCCCTGGATTTTTCTCAAGGATACCATCTTCCCCTACCCCACCTGAGCACCGTTCGTTCTATGGCGCGCCTCCTTCAGGCCAGCGCCATCTCACGGGCCCACAGCGGCGATGAGGCCGGGGCAGCCGCCGACCTCCTCGCGGGCGTCCGCCTGTCTTCGCGGCTGGAAGAGGAACCCCTCATCATCTCCCAGCTGGTACGGGTCGCCATTGACGCCATCATGTATCAAGGCGTCATCGAATCCTTTCCTCCGGGCGAGATTCCCCCGGAACTTCTCGCCCAGCTCTCCGCACACCACGAAGCCCGCGACCTCCCGGGGTCCCTGACGGCCATGTGGCAGATGGAAGGCAACATGGGCGTGGAGTTCATGTCGGGCATCATGAACGGTGGTTGGCAATCGGGCCAGGCGCAATTGCGGGAGTTCTTTCCCCACAGCCAATTTCCCGGTGGTGATTGGGCCGCCACCATCTATGCAAGCCCCTTCGCACGACCGTGGCAACACCTCGACATGATCGCTTTCGGGCAAGCCATGAACGCCTTCGAGCCGACCCTGGCCCAGCCCTTTTATGAGGCCCGGCCCATCATCGAAGAGATACAAGGGCATATTGATAGCCTCCCCCGAACCCGGGCCGTCACGCATGGTCTGGTACCCGCCATGATGGCCATCCATCGCAGTATGGCCCGCGCCCAAACCTACCAGCACCTCTTGTCGGTCGGAGCCGCTGTAGAGACTTACGGCAACAACAACGGCACCTACCCACCGAGCCTCAGTGACCTGCAGGGCGATACCAGCGTCATCGATCCCCACACCGGCGCTCCCTTTCAGTACCGCACTGACGGAGACACTTTCCAGCTCTACAGCGTCGGGCCCGACCTGACCGATGACGGCGGTGAACACGACGTGGTAGACGGCGACATCGTTTGGCGCGGCACGCGGAAGTCCACGGGCACCACGGGACTCGTCGCAACACGGTAAGCCCGCGAAACTGAACTATCCCGACGAGACGGAGCGGGTGGAACACTCCCTGGTGAATTAGACCGAAGCTTTTGCTTTACCGAATCAATTGCGTCATAATACGAGCATACTTGGTCTACAGGATTTGCGTGCTATACTCCCTGAACGGCGACTTTCCACCCCTAGAACAGGTGGAATTCGGCGGGGCCGTTTGGGCAAGAGCACCTCAAATGCGGCCTGTAGATCGACGGGTGCGGTACCATTTTCGACTGATATTACCTTCCTATGAACGCTGACGCAGACCTCCTCATCAGCCTGGCTGGAATCCACGTGGGTCTTTTTCAACCCACCAGTATTCCGGTGGGCAAACCCCATTTGATCGGCTCGTTATTGGCTGAGCGTCTCGATGAAGCGGCCTTGGCTCGGCTCCGAAAATTTACCGCCGCTCAGTTGACCGACCCGACCTCTACCCTGGAAGTCTCTCTTGCCGCCTTAATAGACGAAATGAACGGCATGGATCTGGAAAGCTCGAACGCTGCCACCCTTCCGGGTGGCCTGCCCAGAGGGCTGGATGCGGCCTTCACGAGTGGTTCCATTTCTACCGAAGAGCCGGGGCGTTATCGCTTCCCGAAAGAACACGCCCGGGGAGGCATGGGGCGTATTCTGGTGGTTCACGATGAATTTCTCGATCGCCGCATTGCCCTCAAGGAATTGCTGGATCAGCGTTCGGAGCATTCGGGGGACTCGACGGTAAAGGCGGCCAATCCCGGCTCCGACCCGACGTCGAAGCAGCAACGGGATCAGTTTCTCTATGAAGCCCGCATTACGGGCTACCTGGAACATCCATCTATCGTGCCCGTCTATGAACTGGGGCAACGGACCAACGGCTCGCTCTACTACACGATGCGGCTGGTCAAGGGGCGGAGCCTCCGAATCGCGATTAAGGAAGCGCCGACGACAGAACAACGCCTTCGGCTTCTTTCGCACTTCGTCGACTTGTGTCAGGCCATCGCCTTTGCCCACGACCGCGGGGTCTTGCACCGCGACATCAAGCCGGGAAACGTCATGGTGGGTGAGTTCGGGGAAACGGTGGTCATTGATTGGGGCCTGGCCCGGCTGGTTCAAGAGGGAGAGACGCCCAATGACGCGTTGTTTGAACCCGATGCCACGGGCGACGCCCTGGCCATCGGCACCCCGGCCTATATGGCGCCAGAGCAGGCAGCCGGGGACCTCCGGCGTGTAAACGCGCGCTGCGATGTCTATTCGCTGGGTGCCGTACTGTATCAGTTGCTGACCGGGCGCGCCCCCTATCACGACCGCACCTCCGCTACAGTGCTTCGCAAACTCCTGGCCGGACCGCCCCCCGCGATATCTACGGTGGCCCCTGATGTTCCCGAGCAACTGGCGGCCATCTGTGAACGGGCCATGGCACGAAATCCGGAGGCGCGGTATAGCAGCGCGAAGGACCTGGCCGATGACATTGAGCGCTTTCGATCAGGCCATCTCGTAGGAGCGTACAACTACAGTGTCCGTGAATTGGTTTCTTTTTTTGTGTGGCGCTTTAAGGGTCCACTCATCGTGGGTGCCTTGGGCGCAATTGGCATCGCGGCAAGCATCTTTCTGAGTTACGAACAGATACAGGCGGAGCGTGACCGGGCCATCGCGGAGTCGGAGCGTGCCGTCGCCGCTGAAAAACAAGCCCGGGACGCCCAGGACTTTGCAGAACGGGAGTTTTACTTCGCCGCCATCGCCAGTGCGCGCAAAGACATCAGCGACGGAAGGTACGACCGGGCGATGCAGCAACTGGACGCCTGTCCACCGCGCTTTCGCCATTGGGAATGGGGCTATCTGCTCTATCTGTGCAATCAGGATCAACAGACCCTGCAGGCCCACGAGCCTGAAACCATCTGGTCCCTCGAATATTTGCCGGGTGGAACCCACCTGGCCAGCGCCGGGTTCGACAATGCCGCCCGCATCTGGCCGAAACAGGGCAGTGAACCCACGCAGACCTACACCAGCCCCCACGGCGCTGTTATCGAAATCAGCCCCCACCCCTCGGAACCGGTCATCGCCTGTGCCGAGGAAAACGGCTACCTTACTATCTACGACTACCAGCAGGGAGTCGTGCGCTCCTCTCGGCAACTGACCGAGGAGGATGTGAATTGCATTCAGTTTCACCCAGACGGAACGCGCTACCTCACGGGCGACGATGACGGCAAGGTGCGGCTCTGGGATTACCCCGCCCACACAGAGCGCTATGCGGTGACACTTTCGGACCCCGGGGTAGAGTGCATCGCACTCAACCGGTCGGGCACCCTCTTCGCCACCTGCGACCGAAGCACACAGATCGAAATCCGGGATACGGAAACGGGGCAGGTCCAATTGACGCTGACTGGCCACACCGGACGCAATACAGGATTGGCCTTCAGTCCTGATGGCGCTTACTTCGCCAGCTCCAGCCGGGATGGAACGGCCCGTATTTGGGACCTGCAGACGGGGGCAACAATCCAGACCCTTGCCGGCCATATATCCGCCGTGTGGGCGGTCCGCTTTTCTCCCGACGGCACCCATCTGGCCACCTGCGGATCGGACCTGACCGTACGGGTCTGGGACACGTCTACCTGGCAAACAACGCGCATCTATCGTGGCCATCAACGGCAAGTCGACGCCTTGGCCTTTAGTCCCGATGGGCGCACCCTCCGCTCCGGCGATGATGCCGGCACCTTGAAAGAATGGGACACGGTGTTTCCCGGACCGCACACCGATATGTGGGCACTCCGAGGGCACAGCGGCACTATCAATCACGTGACGTACAGTCCCGATGGCACCGTGCTCGTATCTTCAGCCGGTGACTGGAAAACCAGCGACGACACCACCGCCGGGGTTTGGGATGCCGAAACGGGCACCCTGCTTAACACCCTCAGCGGCCACGGGGCATCCGTCCGTCACGCGTCTTTCCACCCCGGAGAATCCGTGCTGGCCACCGCCAGTCACGACAAGACAGTCCGCATCTGGCAAGGCTCCGACTTTGCAAGTTCCCACGTGCTGGGCCCCTTTATCGCCGAAGTAAATGTAACGGCCTTTTCGACGGCATCCCCCGACGTGATTGCTGTGGGCCTGCGGGATGGGCAGCTGCGCCTGGTCAACTGGCGGGATGGCACCATCCTCCATGAGTGGGCCGCCCACACGGAGGAAGTGCTTGCCCTCCGTTTCAGTCCCAGTGGCGCGGTACTCGTTTCGAGCAGTGCCGACGAATCGGTCCACATTTCGGACGCGACCTCTGGAGAATTGGTCCGCACCATCGGCGACCACGCGTCCCGCGTGCCGGCGCTGGCATTTTCGCCGGATGGAAAGCTGCTGGCAACTGGTGGACACGACTGGCGCATCAACCTCTGGGAAACGGATGGGTGGACGCAGGTGGACGCCATGGAAGGCCATACCCAGGGCATTTATACCCTCAGCTTCAGCGACGACGGTCGTCGCCTCCTCTCCTCCAGCAGTGACGGCTCTTCGATCTTGTGGGACATGGACACTCGCCGCGATGTCTTGTCTATACAGGGCCGGGTAGGTGCCCTGCGCCCCGGATCGCAGGATCTGGCCACCGGTATGCCAGACGGCAGTATTTACCTCTGGCCTTCTCTCCCCTGGGATGCCGACGTCTATGCGGATGGCAGCGACGCCACCCTCCGGCTACGTTGTGAGGCCGAGAAGCAGCGCTTCTGGCAGGCCCGCAACCGCCACTAATACCCAATAAAAACGGGCAGTCCACACCCATGGGGTGCGGCCTGCCCGTAGCTTGTTGCGAGGGGTTATTATTTTTTCTTAGGGCGATAGATGTGGGTTGCGGTACCAAATACCGACGCGGCCGTTTCCATAACCGATTCACTCAAGGTCGGGTGGGGGTGAATGGTCAGGTCCAAATCGCTGACCAGCGCGCCCATCTCAATGGCGAGGGTACCTTCGGCAATCAGCTCACCGGCACCGGCACCTACGATACCCATACCCAACAGCTGTTCCGTTTCGGGGTCGGAAATAATCTTGGTCAACCCTTCGGTGCGGTTGATGGTCGTCGCACGACCGGATGCCGCCCAGGGGAAGCGTGCCACGTTAACTGCGCGGCCTTCTTGCTTGGCTTCTTCTTCCGTCAAACCACACCAGGCCACTTCGGGGTCGGTAAAGACCACCGCAGGGATCGCCTGGGGCTCAAAGGCTGCATTGTGTCCGGCGATGACTTCGGCGGCCACGCGCCCTTCGGCCGACGCCTTGTGGGCCAGCATGGCCCCACCCACGATATCGCCAATTGCAAAGATATGCTCATCGGCCGTGCGCATCTGCTCGTCGACTTCGATGAAGCCCCGGTCGTTAACGACTACGCCCGTGCTCTTCAGGCCGAGACCGCTGGAATTGGGTTTCCGGCCGATGCTCACCAGCACCTTGTCAAAGACGCGGTTGGGCTTTTTGATACCTTCGCCTTCGAGGGTCACTTTGATGCCATTCTTCTGCTCTTTCATTTCGGCAATCTTGGTATTGAGCAGAATCTCTTTGAACTGACCTTCCAGACGGGCCTGCAGGGGCTTGACCAAATCGCGGTCCGCGCCGGGCAGGAGACCGGGCATCATTTCCACGCAGGTCACTTCGGAGCCCAACGCGGCATAGACGGTACCCAATTCCAACCCGATGTAACCACCGCCCACGAGGAGGAGGGATTCGGGAACGTCTTCCAACAGCAAGGCACCGGTGGAATTCATGATTCGATCGGTTTCGATCAAGGGGCCGAAACGGGCAGGACGGGAACCGGCAGCGATAATGGTGTATTCGGCGCTGAGCTTCACCTGCTTGCCATCGGCTTGCGTCACGACCAGGTTGGTGGAGTTCACAAAGTTACCACGGCCCTGGATGTAATTAATCTTACGGGCATTCACAAGCTGACCAAGGCCACCGGTCATCTGCTCGACCACACCGGCCGTCGAGGCGCGAACGCGGTCCAGATCGATTTCGGGCTCGCCGTAGCTGAGGCCGAAGTAGGACGCCTCACGGGATTCATTGATTACCTTGGCCACATGCAAGAGGGCCTTGGAGGGGATGCACCCGCGATAAAGGCAGGTGCCGCCGGGGTTCTTTTCCACATCGATCAGGGTGACATCCAGCCCCAGATCAGCGGCCATAAAGGCGGCCGCATAGCCACCGGGTCCACCGCCCAGTACGGCAACTTGCGTGCTTTGTTCGCTACTCATGATTTATCCTCTTCCCCCGTCGGGGTTATGTTTTCTGCTGCTCCACCAGGGGCTATCAGGATTCCAGAATCAACTTCCAGGGGTTTTCCAGGGCCTCGGCCACCCAACGCATGAAGCGGGCCGCATCGGCACCGTCGATGAGACGGTGGTCATAGGAAAGGCTCAGGGGAAGCATCGTCCGGGGAACCAGCTGTCCATTCTGGAAAACACCTTCCACGGCCGAACGGGACACCCCGAGGATGGCCACTTCCGGCGAGTTGATGATGGGCGTAAAGCCCGTTCCACCAAGACCACCCAGATTGCTGATGGTGAAGGTCGTGCCGGACATGTCTTCCAGCGTCAACTTGCGGTCCCGTGCTTTCTTGGCAATACCAGGAAGCTCCAGGGCCAATTCCTGCAGGCTCTTCTTGTCGACGTCGCGGATGGCGGGCACCAGCAGACCGGCCGGGGTATCCACCGCCACGCCGATGTTGTAGTACTGCTTCAAGATGACCTGCTCGTTTTCGAGGTCGATGCTCGCATTAAACTTGGGAAAGCGGCGCAGCGCTTCGGTGATGACCTTCATCAAGAAGATGGTCACTGTCAGGCTTCCGCCCTCGGCCTTGATGGCGGGCGCATACTGCTTGCGGACCTGTTCCAGCGCTGTAATGTCGGCCTTCTCAAAGTGGGTCACATGGGGGATGGTCGTCCAGCAGTGGGTCATGTGGGCGGCGGTCTTTTTGCGGACACCGCTCATGCCATCGCGAACAATCTTACCCCAACGGTCGTCTTCCATGGCACCGGCCACGGCGGGTGCGGCGGAAGTTACCGGTACGGGTGCGGTCGTGGCAGCCGGAGCGGCGGAAGCCGATTCGCTGGCCGGGGGCGTGGCACCACTGGAGGAAGCGTAGGCTTCCACATCCTGGGCGGTAACGCGACCACTCGGATCCGACGTGGGCACGTCGGTCAATTGGACACCCAGGTTCCGCGCCAATTTGCGCACCGAAGGCGAGGCCAACACACGGCCGCCCACAGCGGGCTTTGCAGAAGGGGCCGCTTTGGGAGCGGGTTTCGCGGGTGCCGGGGCTGCCTTGGCTGCGGGCGCGGGCGCGGGTTTCGGAGCTTCCTTCTTCGCGGGCGCTTCTTTCTTCTCCGCCTTGGCAGCAGGCTTGGCTGACTCGCCACCACCAGCCGACTCGTCGGCGACCAGAATAACCTGGCCCACACTCACGGCATCACCCACCTTGACGCGGATTTCCGTAATCTTGCCGCCAAAGGGAATGGGGATTTCCGCCACGGCTTTGTCGGTTTCAATTTCGATGATGGACGTGTCGGCCGCCACGGTGTCACCCACCGAAGCCAGGAGGGTTGCCACGGTGCCCGAGGTAACGCCCTCGCCCAATTCAGGCAATTTAAATTCTGTCGCCATTAATCTCTCGTCCTGCGTGGTTCCGAATCATTCCGATGAAACATCACACAAGATGCCGCATCAGACGATCCGCTGACCTCGGTTTCGCGCGCAAGCCCACCGTCCTGCAGGACGGTGCGTTCGCGGTAATGTACGTTGTATAAATGCAGCGACACGCATTCCGTGTCGCTGCGCTAGGATTCAATCAGGCCAGCGGCCCGGCAGGGCCATCAGGCAGAGGCCGGGTCGGGCTTGTTGGTTGCAATCTTCATGTCTTTCATGGCCTTTTTGACCACGTCGATTTTTATTTTCCCTTCGCGGGCCAGGGAATTCAGCGTGGCCAGCACGATAAAGCGGGCGTCCACTTCAAAGTGATCGCGGAGGGCTTCGCGGGTTTCACTGCGGCCAAAGCCATCGGTGCCCAGGCTCTCGATGCCCTGGGGAATCCACTTGAGCAGGCTGTCGGGCAGGATCTTCATATAATCCGACGCCGCAACCACAACGCCCTCTTCATTGGCCAGACACTTGGTCACGTAAGGTACGCGGGCCTTGGAGCCGGGGTGAATGCGATTCCAACGCTCAACGGCCAGACCATCGCGGCGAAGTTCGCCGTAGCTGGTCACGCTCCACACATCCGACGCGACTTTGTATTTCGTCTCGAGGATGTCGGCGGCCTTGAGTACTTCGTTCATGATGGCGCCGCTACCCAGCAACTGGGCCTTGAGCTTGGCACCCTTTTCCTGGGACGCGCGGAATTTATACATCCCCTTGAGGATGCCATCACGCACCGTCTTGCCCTTGGGCATGGCGGGCATGGCGTAGTTTTCATTTTCCACGGTCAGGTAGTAGAAGACGCTCTCGCCGTTTTCATACATGCGGCGGATGCCATCCTGCACAATAACCGCCAGCTCATAGGCGAAGGCGGGGTCGTAGCAGAGCATGTTGGGCACCGTGCTACCGAGGACCAGGCTGTGCCCGTCCTGGTGCTGGAGCCCTTCGCCATTCAGCGTGGTCCGACCGGCCGTACCGCCGACGAGGAAGCCTTTGCAACGAATATCGCCCGCAAGCCACACCAAATCGCCAATACGCTGCATGCCAAACATGGAGTAGAATACGTAGAAGGGAATGGTGTTAATGCCGTGGGTGGCATAGGCCGTTCCCGCTGCCAGGAAGGACGCCATGGAACCGGCTTCGTTGATGCCTTCTTCCAGAATCTGACCATCCGTCGCTTCGCGGTAATACAGCAGGTTGTCGGAGTCCACCGGCTCATAGAGCTGGCCTTTGGACGAGTAAATACCCACCTGGCGGAAGAGACCATCCATACCAAAGGTACGGGCTTCGTCGGGCACGATGGGCACAATCAAATCGCCGAGCTTTTTGTCACGGAGCAGCTTGGACATGATGCGCACGAGGACCATGGTGGTCGAAACGGCGCGGTCGTTGCCCGAGAAGAACTCCTTGATCAATTCATCGCTCGGTGCCTTAATGGCCGGGGCTTTTACGTCACGACGGGGCAGGTAGCCACCCAGTTCAGCACGACGGGCCTGCAGGTACTGCATTTCCGCTGTTTGCTCGTCGGGCTTGTAGAACGGCGCATAGGCCACTTCATCGTCGGTAATGGGAATGCCGAAGTTGCCACGGAACTCGCGCAACTCATCTTCGTTCATCTTTTTCTGCTGGTGGGTAATGTTCTTACCTTCACCCGCTTCACCCAGGCCATAGCCTTTGACCGTCTTCGCCAGGATAACCGTGGGACGGCCTTCGGTTTCCACCGCTTTCTTGTAAGCCGCGTGGACCTTTACGGGGTCATGACCGCCCCGTTTAATCTTACGGAGTTGCTCGTCGCTCAGGGTGTCGAGGAGGGGCTTGAGTTCGGGGTCGCGCTCGAGGAACCACTTGCGGATGTAGTCACCCGATTCCACGGTAAACTTCTGATAGTCCCCGTCCACGGCGTTTTCGAGCACCTGGATGAGGCGTCCACCGTGTTCGGATTCGAAGACCGGATCCCACTCGCTGCCCCAGATCACCTTGATCACGTTCCAGCCGGCACCCCGGAAGATGCGCTCCAGTTCCTGGATAATCTTGCCGTTACCACGCACCGGACCGTCCAGACGCTGGAGGTTACAGTTGATAACGAAGATCAGGTTGTCGAGGTTTTCCCGCACAGCCAGGCCGATAGCACCCAGTGTTTCGGGCTCATCGCATTCGCCGTCGCCCAGGAAGGCCCACACGTGGCCGCCATTGTCGGGCTTGAGGCCACGGTCTTCCAGGTAGCGGTTAAACCATGCCTGGTAGATGGCCATGATGGGACCAAGCCCCATGGAAACGGTGGGGAATTGCCAGAACTCGGGCATGAGCCAGGGGTGGGGGTAGGAGGAAAGTCCGCCGCCCTTCGCCAGCTCACGTCGGAAGTTCTTGAGGTCTTTTTCGGTCAGACGCCCTTCCACAAAAGCACGGGCATAAATGCCGGGGGAGGCGTGGCCCTGGAAATAAATCTGGTCGCCGCCGTGCTCATCGGTCCGCCCGTGGAAGAAGTGGTTAAAGCCCACTTCATACAGGTTGGCGGAGGAAGCATAGGTCGAAATGTGACCGCCCACACCGTCGCTCTCGCGGTTGGCACGGACCACCATGGCCATGGCGTTCCAGCGAATGGTCGACTTGTTGAGTCGCTCCAACTCGCGATCACCCGGATACTCGGGCTCTTCGTCCACCGGAATGGTGTTGATGTACGGCGTGTTCGCCGTAAAGGGAAGACGCACACCCCGCTCGTAGGCCCGATCAGAAAGGCGATCCAACAGCTCACGCCCGATGTGCACGCCGCCTTCATCGACCAACGCGTCGAGGGCCTCCAGCCATTCCTGGGCTACTTGTTCATCCAAAGATTCGGGTTCAGTACTCACCAGGGACCTTCATCCTTTCCACTAAATCGGGCACGCATGGACATGCCGCGAAAGATATTGAATTGCAGATTCTGGAAACTCAATCTGTTCCATACCCGGCAGGCACCGAGTGACATGGTATTGTAAGCCACCCACCCCGCTTACATCAAGGTCAGACCCGTCGCGCTACGCTATCAATAGCGTTTTCAAGCCCTTAGACCACTTGATACCCCGCCCTTTTCGCCCCTCGCACCGTCCAAAAAGAGCCCTAGGATTAATCGAATTGCGCCCAAAGCGTAGCGATTGTACAGAATAGATTACCCGCTCATGGCACGATTCCTGCACCTTCAAGGCAGTTGAATGACTCGCGTTGAAACGCGGCATGAGTCCCCGCCCAACCGCAGAGGAGTGCCTGTCATGTTACGCAGTATGAACGAACAACTGAACTACACCGTGGAAGCCCTCGACGGCGAAGCCGGTCACCTCCACGATTTCCTCATCGATGAACGCACCTGGGTCGTCCGCTATGCCGTGGTCGATCTCGGCCACTGGCTGCCCGGACGGAAGGTCTTGCTCGCGCGCCCGGGGATTGACGCGGCCGACTATGCCAGCAAGACCCTCACGCTCAAGGCCACAAAGGCCCAGATAGAAGCTTCGCCCGACCTGACGGACGATGCGCCGGTCTCGCGCCAGTATGAGCAGTATCTCTATGAACACTATCAGTGGGCTCCCTATTGGGCGCCGGGATTCGCCGGAGGCGGCGTTATGCCCATGGAGACGACCGCTATCTCCGAGCCCGATTCGCCCCCTTTTAAGGCGGTAAACCCCCACCTGCGCAGCCTCCGGGAGCTTACGGGCTATTCCATCCTGGTGGATGAGGAACACGTCGGCCGGGTGGATGCCTTCATGTGCTATGACGACACCTGGGAAGTGCCCTTCCTCGTGGCCAATGTGGGTGGGTGGTTCCACAAGGAGCGTCTCATGGTGCCCACGAAACGGGTGGGCGAGATTGCCTTTACCGAACACCGACTCACCCTCAACATGCGGGCCGATACGCTGGATGACTTGCCCGCCTTTGACCCGGAAGCACCGGAAGCCGGGCGCATGGAAATGTGCGTCTACGACTATCGCGGCAAGATGGTGTCCCACGAACCGGTCAAAGACAAACACCGCCGTTAATCCCTGACCATACCCCTGTGTGGCGGTCGCGGAAGTCAGTCCATTCCGTGGTCGCCACATTTGCATAGGCCCCTGGCCCGTGTAGGTTTTACACAGACACACTGTATCAATAGTTTCCAACGTTACCAGGCGGCAGCCCCTGGCACCCGGGCATCTCGCCTTGGCACCGTGCTAATCCGGGCGTTTACACCCACTTAAGCGCCCCATCACCGGTTTCGGCAAGACTCTTGCACTGTACCTGTAGCCCGAAGGCATCCTGACCGCCCTAGGCGACACGATGTCCCACGAAACCGGAAAACCGGTGGAAAGAAGAGGTAACCCATGAACGCACCCAAAGCACACACCGAAACCGTCACCTCCCTCGGACGTACCCGTCAGGCCAGTCTCGGCGAGGTCATCCAACGGCTCGTCGAAATCCACGCCCAACTCGCCGCGCATTATAGCCGCATGGCCCTCCGCGTGCCCGGCGACCGCTTCGGACTCGTCCTCACCTATCTCGCAGGACACGAGATGTCCCTCGTGGATTACCTGCAGAAATTCCTGACCGACGTACCCGAGACCGTGCGGGACCGCCGCTTCAAATATGTACCCGATTTAGCAGGTGCCGATCTCTTCGAACGGCTCATCCAGCAACCCACCACCGACCTGGACGCCCTCGCCGAACGGCTCCAGGAAATCCACCACGCCATCGACGCCGTCTACGAACCCCTTGACGGCAATCTGCTCCCCGAGGACCTGGCCGAAGTAGTCGACAAACTCCGCCTCCAGGAAAAAGAACACCTCATCGCCCAGCTCCGCGCCATCAATGATGAGTGACGGACGGAGCGATAGGGCAGAAGGATAGCGAGCAAAAAGCGCACCCCCACACGCCGACGAATGCGTGTGGGGGTGATTCTTGTTTTGGGGTGTGGGGTGACCTACAGGACGCCCACGCAGTGCCGGTGGATGACGCACCGATACGCCGACACAACAACGCGCCTGGCACTCCCCTCCTGGGAGGGGCTGGGGTGGGTTTGGCGGGAAGAGCGCTTACCGAAAAACATGTTCCCGGTGATAAGCTACGTATTCGGGATCCGGCAGAAAGCGATGGGGGGCGACAATGGGCTTACCGGCGACCTCCTGTATGGCTTCCGCGTCGGCACGTGGCAGCGCCATCACCTCCGACGACACCACCACCCGAGACGCCTCATCCAACGTAATAAGACCCCGGTCAAAGGCCCGGTCGTGAAGGGCGTTGAGACAGAGCCCATTGCGCGGGTCCGTGCGCGCCTCAGGACGTGCAGCCCACGGGACTATGTGACTCGCATTCAGCAGCGACGGAACCGCGAGGCCCGTGATGCAACATCGGCTGTGATAGGATTCCAAAACCATCTTGCGGAAGAACCCCTGATTGACCCGCTGCCTCACCAGCGCCTCCCGCGTGGTGCCCTCCCGCACCACCACCGCCGACTCTTCGGGAGACGCCGCAGCCACCGTCTCCTCTAACGACACTTTCAAGCGCGCCGCGAGCAGCCGTTCACTCTCGAAGACCATCCCATCCCAATCCGCGAAGAATTCCTCCCACACCGCGCGGTCGAGCTTGCTGGCGTTTGTGGCACCCTTTCGCGCCAAGGCGGGGTCTATACTCGCCAAGTTTGCGAGCTTATAACTCACCGAGCCAGGCGTTCGCTCAAGAAGCTCTGCCAATGCGATTATCTTGGGATTGCCGTAGTGAATGCTGCCAAATGAAATCTTGCAATATAGATTTATCGCAAGGATGAGTTCCTCACGCGCCCATGCTCTGCCACGTGCTGCGCTCATGCGAACTCCATCATTCGCGCCATCACACTCTCGGTGGTCCAACGCGCATTTCCTGCCAATGCAAACCGTGCTAGAAACTCGCTCGCGGCAAGATCGACCGTTGGAGCTTTCTCCGTGGGTATCACCGACGCGATTTCGTGCCAAACATGGTCGCATTCGCGGTAGGGTGGCTCTTGCAAGTCTTCCAGCCCAACTTCAGACGGCACGAAAAACTCTCCTTCGTAGAAGTGCTCTTGAATTTGCTCAAACGTCACCTCCCCGGAAAGAATTACCTCGTGAAACAGCTTGTAGTTTCCGCCATCGCGGTACCTATATTCGATGTGGGTGTTCATTGGTCCCTCCCGATTGCCCTGGACATCGCTGTCTTCTCTCGCCCATTGTATTCATAATATACTGTCTTGAGCAGACAGATTTCACGGTTTAACGTTGGTGGAGGTTAGCGACGGACGTTGGAAGCGAGTCTACTCGATAGGACGCCGTCGCAAAGCGGAGTGGCCACTATGGACCCTAAATCTTCGAGCGTAGAGGGAATATATTCAATTTCGGGCAAGCAGGGCTGGGATGCCATAGATATCATGTGGTGTACCCCTGAGGAAGTCGACGGCTATCTTTCCGGTGATTTCTACGGTGAACGTTTGGACTCCGGTTGGTACTTTGGGCCCCTGGTCAAGATTGGTGAGACGATTTTTGAGGTTCCGCCTCATTGTGAGGGTCCTCGGGGACCCTTCGCTACGCGTGAGCAGGCCTTTGGGGCGGCGCAGACCGAGGTCGAAAACTGATTGTGCAACGCGTGGTCCCAGAGGCTGTTGGCGCCGCGTTTTTGTGGGACGGGTGGGACGGTCGAATAGTGAATGATGAATTGAGAATAGTGAATTGACTGTCTCGCCTTTCGGTGCCACATCATCTGAACGACACGGGTCCCACAAGCCCCACAGGTCCCACAGGTCCCACACAATCGGGTGAGTCCTACTCTACCCCCCTTCGTGCCGCCGTCCCTTTTGGCGATCGCGGACCGCGAGGCGGGCCCGGGTCATGCGTTCGCGGAGGCCGCCGTGTTCGAGGAATTCTTTTTCGAGATGGCGTAGCTGTCGGTTGAGCAGGTAGGTGGTCTGATGAATCAGGCAGACGACAATATTCGCAACCGTTTCGGGCGGGCGGGTGGTGAGGAAGGGTTCGAAGGTGGCGAAGCTCACGCCTTCACCTTGACTCAGTCGGCGCACATAGCGCGCTTCTTTGCTTTCTTTGTCCCAGAGGGCCCCGTCGTGGGTGCGCAGGTAATCGAGGTAGTCGGCGAGGAGTTCTTCCAAACTGGCGCGGGCGACGTTGGTCAGCTTGATTTCCATTTCCATGGAGGTGCCCGCCGCCTGGCTGCCTTCGATGATGTTCTGCTTACCCGAACGCGCCGCCTGAACCATCTGGTCGTAGGTCCGGTCCCGCTTGCTCAGAAATCGCCGACAGAAACAGACCGTGGCGTCATAGACGATTTCCGACTTTTGATAGGAAAGGAGTTGGGCGTAGCCGCCGTGCTTTGGTATGAAACCCTCGCTCATGATAGCCGCCCCGCTATGGTTGTGTTGTGGTGTACTCCCAGGATGATGCTAGAAACATGGGGCGGGTTTCCAGTTTTTTGTGGGACGCGTGGGACTTGTGGGACCGGTGAGACAGCCGAATAGTGAATGATAAATAGAGAATGAAGAATTGATTGTCTCGTCGTGCGGCAGAGTCTTGCCGGAGTGAATTTAGAACCCCAGAAACTTTACTGGATTCCCGCATGCGCGGGAATGACAAATCGCCACCTCGAACGAGGTCGTGGGCCCGGTGAGCCTGCGTGGTCTACCTGACGTCGTCAGGCCGTCCCACAGGTCTCACCGGTCCCACTCGTCCCACATAACTTCAAAAAAGACCCTCGGCCTTCAGCCTATTTCCATTTAATCTTCGCCACATACACGGAATTATCCGAGCCGTATTTTTCGATGCCCACGGGCTGCATCCATTCGGCGACGCTGACCCAGGTTTCGTTTTCGCTCACTTTGGTGACGGCGAAGTTACCGAGGCGGGCGCCGCGTTCGGGGACGAGGATGCGCTCGGTGCTGCGGATGACTTGCAGCGTGTCGGGGTTGACCTGGGCCATGAAGAGGGGTGCGCGGTGACGGAAGACGTGGTCGTTGTTGGCACCACGGCGGGTGTAGACCAGGAAGAGGCCGTCGGGGTGGGTGACCCAGTGTTGCTGGGTGTTGTAGGAGCCCAGCTCTTCGCCGTCGTCGAAGGTCCAGGGCTTGGCTTCGTCAAAGTGGAGTCCGTCGCTGCCGCTGGTGACGTAGCCCTTCACATCGTTGCGGAGGGTAAGGAAAAATCGGCCCTTGTATTCGGCGAGAGAGGGCTCGGGAAAACCGCGCTCCACGGGCACGGTGTGCATGCTGCCGTGCTCCACGTAGGAGAGGGTGTCGCCGTCGAAGCGGGCGCGCACCACGGTGGCGCTGTATTGTTTGGTGTCTTTCCCCTTGAAATAAATGGGCAGCAGGATGTCGCCATTGGGCAGGTCGACGCGCTGGGTGCAACCGGCGCCATTGTTGAAGAAGTAGGGCTCGTCGGGCATCTCCATGTTCTTCCACGTGGACCAGGTGCGGGCTTCGGGATTGTAGACCGAATAGGCGGTCGTCCGTGCGCGGTTGGTGTGGATGAGCTTATTGTCCTTGTTATACATGGCGGTGTGGCCCGTGCCCAGGAGCTTGCCGGTGGCGGCGTGCCACTTGGGGGTGAAGTCACAGATGACCGCTGTGCCCCCGTCGCCATAGGGGATGCGCCCGAGGTTTTCGTGCTCGGTGGGACCGCTCCAGGTCTTGCCACCGTCGTCGGTCCGCATTTCGTTGAGGGCGTAGAAAATATCCGAGCCACTCAGGAGGAGCTTCTGCATGGTGAGCACTACCGTGGGCGTTTCCCCCGGGATGGTCCCCGCACGAGGATGGACCCAGCAGGTCTCTTTGTCGAAGCCCGAACTGATGGTCTGCAGCTCAACATCGTAGTCGACCGGCTCGACGGCCATGGTGGGGAGTAGGCCTAAAATCAAGGCGAGTATCATTGCATGTTTCATTGTCATTTTCCCTTCAAACGCTGGTCGAATAGTGAATTTAGAATTTATAATAGTGAATTGTCTTGCAACCGTCGTGTCGAGGCTGACGAATAGTCTCCAAAATAGCCCCGCTTAAAATTCACTGTTCTAAATTCCAAATTCTTAACCCGCACTCCGCGTGTTCTTTACGATAGCAATCAGGATGCTAACGATTTCATTCGCTTCTGAGGATAGTTCTGCCAACTGCTGCGTCGAGCAGATTTCTGCGGCTATCAAGAGCCGTAGCCAGTATAAGGTTTCTCGTGCCTCCTTCAATGCGATAGACATTTTCGAAAGAAAGTCCGCGCGACTCTGCCCGCCTTGGGCTTCCTCCACATTCGCTCCGATAGACGTGCCTGCACGCAGCAATTGATTCGAGAGCGTACGTGCAACGCCCGGATTTTGGTCCAAGTGCTGCGCCAACTTCACAATCCGCACCGAAAAGTTAAAGGTACGCTCGGTTATGTGTTGTCGCTCCGTCTCCAAAACAGGCCCCCTTTCAAAATTCACTATTCTAAATTCTCAATTTATTATGCCGGCGGGCCGCCGGCGCTCCATAGAATTCCCAATTCTAAATTCACAATTCACTATTCAAAATTCATTATTCTAACTTCTTCAGTTCTCAATTCGAAACGCGACGTACGCATCGCCTTCGTCGGTGCCCATCTTGCCGCCGGCGGCAGCGGTCACCACATACTGCACGCCGTCGACCATATAGGTGGCGGGTGTGGCGTAGCCCCCGGCGGGGAGTTTGGTTTCCCACAGGAGCTTGCCGGATTTTTTGTCATAGGCGTGGAACATCTCGTCTTTGGTGGCGCCGATGAAAATTACGCCGCCCTTCGTCACGAGGGGACCACCATAGTTTTCGGTGCCCGTTTGTTCGTGGCCTTCTTCACGGAGGCGGGGCGTATCGCCGAGCACGGACTTCCACACGATTTCGCCGGTGTTCATATCGATGGCATTGAGGGTGCCCCAGGGCGGCTTGATGGCGGGGTAACCCAGGTGATCGACGAAGCGGTTCCAGCCCGTGTGGCGGAAGATGGGCTTTTTATCGGCCTCCGGTTTTTCGTCGTCCGCTTTTTCATCACGGGGCGCGTCGGCGGCGTAAATATAGTCGAGGATATTCTTCATCCCCTTCTCCCCCAGGTTTTTGAAGGAAGGCATGAAGCCCTTGCCCGCGAGCATGAGGGCTTCGGCGTCTTCCCGCTTGAGGCGCTCGCTGATGCCCTTGAGGGGCGGATACATGCTGAAGGGATTCCCCTCGCGCTCGACGCCATGGCAGAAGAGACACTGCTTCGCATAGATCATGGCCCCTTCACGGAGGGCCGGGTCACTGCCGAGCTGATTAATATCCACCATGGTGAGAATCCACGGCATCTCGCTGGCGTTGATGTAGAGCAGGCCCGTCTCGGGGTCCACGGCCGCACCACCCCATTCGCCTCCGCCATCGTAACCGGGAAAGACGAGGGTGCCTTCGCGGCTTGGTGGGCCGAAGCGCTCGCGACGGATGACTTCCCAGCGCTTCATCACCATCTCGCGGGACTCGGGGGTAATGTCGGTGATGTCGTTAAAGTCGAAGGTACTCCGCGAAAAGGCTTCGGGCTTGGTGGGTACCGGTTGGGTCTTAGCGGCCAGCTCGCCCTCCAGGTCGGAGGCGGGCGCGGGCACTTCTTCAATGGGGAAAAGGGGTTCGCCGGTTTCACGGTCGAAGAGGAAGACGAGGGCCGACTTGGTGATCTGTGCCACCGCATCGATCGTTTTTCCATCGTGCTCCACCGTGAGGAGGTTGGGCGGGGCCGGGAGATCGCGGTCCCACAGGTCGTGGTGCACGGTCTGGAAATGCCACTTCCGCTCGCCCGTCCCCGCGTCCAGCGCCAGCAGGGTGTTGGCGAAGAGATTGTCGCCATGGCGATCGCCGCCATAAAAATCAAAGGCCGCCGCGCCCGTGGGCACATAGACCATGCCCCGCTCGGCATCGAGGCTCATACCCGCCCACGAGTTGGCCCCACCGGTGAACTCATGGGCACCCGCTGGCCAGGTGTCATAACCGAATTCGCCCGGCTGGGGGATGGTGTGAAAGGTCCACGCGATTGCGCCGGTGTGCACGTTGTAGGCGCGGATATGGCCCGGTGCGGCGGGATGGGATTCCATGGTGCGCAGGCCGATGATGTAGAGGTCTTTATAGACCACGCCGGGGGACGAGGACTCGGCATAGATTTTTTCCGGGTCACGGCCGAGTCCTTCCGACAGCCGCACCTTTCCGCCGTCACCAAAGCCCTCCACCGGTTTCCCCGTGTCGGGGTCCAGGGCGTAAAGAAAGGGGCCGCCGCCATAGAGCAGACGGCGCTGGGTGCCATCGGCCCACCAGCCAAAGCCGCGGCAGACCGACTTCTTCGGCTCATCGGCCGTAAAGGTCCATTTTTCCTCGCCCGTGGCGGCGTTGAGGGCGAAGACCTTCATGAAGGGGGACACGCCGTAAAGCACCCCGTCGATAACGAGGGGGTTACATTGAATCTGACCCACCTTCTTCTCGTCGGCCCCTTCACTCGAATAGCGCCACGCGACGGAGAGCTTCGAAACGTTTTCCGTGTTGATTTGATCCAAGGTCGAATATTGACCGCTGTCCGCCCCACCGAGATAGGCGCTCCAGTTGCTGTCCTGTGCGGTGGCCTGCGCGCCCGCAAGGAGCGCCGTGAGGCCCAGGGCCAGTGAAAGACAGCGCGGTTTTCCCAAAATCATATCATGTCCCTTTCTGTTTACGCAGTCACTTGCTCGGCGCGATGGGCCGTATGGGGCCTATGGGTCGTATGACGTTCTCAAAGGACACCACTTGCCCCGCAGGTATCATACGACCCATTGGCCCCATACGTCCCACAAACTTTCCTCACTCGGCCGCCAGCGTACCTATCAGCCACCCATACACCGAGTCGCCAATTTGAAGATAGCCCGTGCCCGCCGGGTGCACACTGTTATTTTGCCGCGTCACTTCCACATCATTCCGGCTGTTCGCCGGGCCCGTGCTGGTGGGATAGTTCCGCACACAGTCCAGGTTAATATAGGCCGGGATGAGACTGATATGTTCGCCGTCACGGCCGCCATAGCTCTCGGCCATACGCTCCACGACCCGATGCTGATTGCGGCGATACTGCCAACGGGTCTGATTGTTCCTGTAGTTCGCCCCAAAGGCATCCTGACTCACCGTGGGGGGTACGGGCGCAAGGAGCCCGATTTTCGTGTCCGGGTTCACGCCGTGTATCTGGGCGATGAGGGCGTCCAAGTGGCCAAACATCGCGTCGATAACGCCTTCAATGTTGTCGTCTTTGGCGCTGAAGGTATCGTTGCAGCCCAGGAACAGGGTCACCACATCGGGCGCCACGCCACCGTTCACCTCCGCACAATAGCGACCATAGTCGAGCCCGACTTCACCGGCTTCATTCTTGTAGACAAAGGGGCTGGGACGTTCCTTGTAGGGCGCATCGCGGGGGGCCTCGGTGTAGTGGGTGGCGAAACGGGCCGCCGTCCAGCCGCCATAGCCCTCGTGGCGATTCCGCTTGTCTTCCTTCGGCGCATGACTGCCCACCAGGGTCAGGTTCGGCGTATCGTCGGTAGCGCAGAAATCCACCAGCGCCTGGGTGTAGATGGAGGCATGGGTGAGGCTGTCGCCAATGACCAGGGCCGATACGGCGCGGTCTTTCAGGGTCGCCGGGTCCGTCACCACCACGGTGCTGCTACCCTCGGCGATGACCGCGTTGCTCTGATTGAAAACCCGCAGTTTCAGTGCGTAGTGGCCCACCTCCTCCACCTTGGGCGTATAGGTCCAGCGCTCGGCCTGTTGAATGCCCACGCCGCAGTCCACATCAAAGGCATAGTTATTGGCATTGAGGACCAACACCACGTTGTCGAAGTAGAGATTGGCCTCCACCCCCGGCGTGGCGTAAATCGTGGTCGGCATAGACAACCGCACGGGTGCCGATTCGGCCCCGGCCACCCCCGCGATTGAGAGAAAAGACAAGAGCAAAACACGTACAAGCAACATGGGATACCTCCGGGATACTACGCCACACGATGGGAAGCTACCCATGCTAGCGTGTGCCCCCGCAGATTGCAATGCTGTCGGGAGTCAGGCGGTGGGTTAGGCGTCCCCGCCGGACTAAAGACCCACGGAGGCCATCCCGGGCACGGGCTGTGGGGAAGGAGACGTAGTCGTTATACGACATCCCGCCATCCAGTGGGTTCCACAACATGCCATGACAAGCGGGACGCTTATCCCACTAAAAAGCCGGGGCCACCTCCCCCAAAAAGGAAGACAGCCCCGGCTCCAAAGGTATTACTTACCCGGGAATCTCCGTCCGCAGGTGCATGCTCTTCAAGCGCGTAAAGCCCAGCAGGCCATAGGTCGACAGGGTTGCGCCACGGCCCGTGTCTTTCACGCCGCACCAGGGCAAGGCGGGGTCGAGGCAGTCGCAACGGTTCATGAAGAAGGTGCCCGTCTCAATCTGCTCGCCAATGCGAATGGCCCGCTCGGTGTCGCTGGTCCAGATGGAGGCCGTCAGGCCATAGGGACTGTCGTTCATGTATTGAATGGCCTCTTCATCGCTGGAGACTTTGCAGATGCCAATGACGGGCCCAAAGCTCTCTTCCTGCATGAGGGAACACTCCTGGGGCGCATCGGCCACCACGGCGGGTGCCAGGAAATAGCCCTTCGACGGCGTCGTGAATTCATCGGGCGAAACCACCAGGCGCGCACCGGCGGCCACGGCATCCTGCACCTGCTGCTTCAGGAAGGGAATGGCGCCCTTGGAGGCCAGGGGCCCGAGGCTTGTCTTTTCATCCGTGGGGTCACCCACTACGTATTCGCGGGCTTTGGCGGCATAGGCTTCCACGAACTTGTCGTAGATGGGCGCTTCCACGTAAATGCGCTCCACGGCACAGCAGGACTGACCCGCGTTGTAAAAGGCGCCGTCCACACAGTTGGCGACGGCCCAGTCGAAATCGGCATCGGCGCACACATAGGCCGGGTCTTTACCGCCGAGCTCCAGGCCCACTTCCACAAAGCGGTCGGCGGCACTGCGGTTGACCTGACGTCCACCAGACACAGACCCCGTAAAGGAAACGTGGTCTACGCCGTTGTGTTTAATCAATAACTCGGTCACGCTGTGGTCTGCCGCGATGGCCTGCACGAGTCCCTCGGGCGCACCGGCGGCACGGAAGGCATCTTCAAAGGCCGTGGCACAGAGGGGCGTCTTGCTGGAGTGCTTGACGATGACCGCGTTGCCCGCAAGCACAGCCGGTACCACGACATTCACGGCAATCATAAGGGGGTAGTTCCACGCGGCAATATCGAGCACGACACCCAAGGGCTCGTGACGAATGTATCGGGTAAAGCCTTCCTTTTCCGGGAGCACATCATCGGCCAGGGTTTCGTCGGCAATGGCAATCATGTGATTGCCCCGCTCTAAGACCCCGCCGATCTCGCCTTTCGCCTGGCCCAGGGGCTTGCCCATCTGCGCCGTAACCGCAGCGGCTACCTCGTCGCCGTTGGCCTCAAACCAGGCCAGGGCCCGTTCGCACAGGGCCTTCCGTTCGCCCAGGGGCGAGGTGCGCCAGCCCACATAGGCTTCGCGGGCACGGGAGACAACCCTATCGACCCCTTCGGCGGCGAGGCCTTCGACGGTGTAGACCACTTCTTCGGTGGCGGGACTGATAACTTCAATGACAGTACTGGCCATGATAAACCTCGTTTGCTTGGCAGGCGATCACCGGGGAAATTCGACGAAACAAAAAGGATGGAGCCGTGATCGCGGGCCACATCGCTATCCGCTCTGGGTGGAGGGAAGTGCGCAGAACGCGCGGGGTGCGGCACCCAGAAACCGTGGGCTAAGTATACGGCAGCGTCCAATTTCCGCGCAACATGGCCCGTTTGCAAAGCTACTGGTGAAGCGTTACCATGGTGAAAGGGAATGCTGTTTTCACCGTGTACAATATCTGGAGAGAGGTATTATCGTGGCTGTTTTTTTAATGGGTACGGGTGCGCAGCACTCGCTTCAAAATGTCGTTGCACTCTTGGAAAAACAGCTACTAAGGACACAGGGTGTCCCCCGGCGCATCAACGCCTGGAGTGGCGATTTCCGACTGGAGGCAGAGCGGCCAGATTTTGATGCCCCTTTTTCGCGCTTTGCCGTGTACTTACCGAAGAGCTGGCCCGACGTTGGGGCACTGGAAGAAAAGACCCGGGGACTCGCGCCCTATGGTACCGTCTCGCACAATGAGGACAACGTCCAGTTTTCCTTCGTACCACCGGAAGGCGAAGGCCCTGAAAAAAGCCTGGAGGCCTTCGATTCCTTCGCGGCCGAACTGACCCTGCCCGAAGTGTGGCGGGCCGAGGGCGACAAATACCGCTTGGATCACATCAGCGCCGAACTGCTGTTCAAGGCCATCATTCAATATCGCGCCAGCGATGTGCACTTGTCCCCCGGGGTAAGTCCCGTATTTCGAATCGACGGCGAAACCCGCTCCTCTGATCTCCTCGGGCCCCTGTCGGCCGTTCAGATTGAGAGCCTGATTCGCGAGATGTCCCTCGACGAAGCGTGGAAAGAATTCGAAACCACCCGGCAAACCAGCTTTAACTACCATCAATCGGGGCTGGGCTATTCCCGGGTCTCGGCCTTCGTCAAATCCGGCGCACCCCATTGCACGATTCGCTTCTTGCCGGAGACCATCCCCAGTTTCGAAGAACTCCACGTGCCCAAGGACACCATGGTCAAGCTGGCGGAGCTCCACCGCGGACTGCTTCTGGTCACCGGCATGACAGGCAGCGGCAAGACCACCACCGTGGCCGCCCTCATCGATTGGATCAATTCGACCCGTTCCAGTCACATCCTCACTATCGAAAACCCCATCGAATTTGTGCACACCAATAAGAAGTCTATCGTCTCCCAACGAAACCTCGGCATGGATGTGGACTCCTTCTATGACGCGGTGACGGGTGCGCTACGGCACGATCCGGATGTCATTCTCATTGGTGAAATGCGGGACCCCGACACCATCCGCTCCGCCATCAACGCAGCGGCCACCGGCCACCTGGTGGTGAGCACGCTCCACGCCAACACGGCGGCCGAAGTGGTGAACCGAGTGCTCAGCTTCTTCGATCCCGTCGAGCGTGACTTGGTGAAACTTCAGCTGCGCGACTGTCTCCAGTGTGTCATCTGCCAGCGACTCGTGCCCAAACTCGGGGGCGGGCGCATCCCGGCTCTCGAAATGATGCTCAACGATGTAAAGGCCATCGCGGACGGCATTATGGAAGGCAGCACGGACCATATCCGCATCGGCATGCAGCAGACCGTCTCCCACTCTTTCCTCTTCGAGCACTATCTCCACAACCTGTTAAAGCAGCAGAAAATCGATTTGGCCCACGCCCAGGAGTTTGCCACCGATCAGAGTATGCTCGATCAGATTCGGATGGGTACCTATGCCGTACCCCGCCTGGAAGGGGTACGCGGCCACTAAGAGCAATGCGCCCACCTGGGCTCGAATAACACCGATGCCCTGCCACAAGTCCGTGCCAACGGGAAGGCAGTCATTGCACGTCAGCCGGCCGACGTCACCCCCGCATCGAGGGCGGGCACCCCGTCTTCTGTTTTGGCGGGCGCGGGCGGAGGCGTTGCCGCCTTCTTACGCGCCAGGTGCCGCAATCGGTGGATGATGATCGCCTCATTGCGAATAGAGACGGTCAGCGCAATCATGAACCAATAGGGTTCCATGATTCGAACAATCAGGAAGGAGATGGTGCCGAAGGAGTGCACGATGAGCGCGGCCGTAGCACCAAACATCCCCAACGCGATTCCCCGCGCCATCCAATCTTCAGTCCAGCGATAGGCCTGCCGGGTGGTCCGCAGCACCTGAAACAACAGGAACACGAAAGCCACCAGCCCCACCACACCGGTTTCAAGCAACACGCGGGCATATTGGCTGTCCAGCACCGACTCCCACGACACACCGCCTCCGAAGAAAAAGAACTGGGGCCCGAGACTAAGGATGAATCCGACCTTCCGCCACACGTGCACCCGCTCGTAGGTGGACTTATCCACATTCACGCCGAGATCACGCCCCGCCACCACCAGCTCGCGCCCGCCATCTTCTTGTATCGTATAGGCCACCCGCTCGATAACGGCCGTCGGCATGATCAGCGTCGAGGAAGCCAACAGCAATGCGATAACTGCCAGAATGAAGTACTTGCGGCTCATGAGAGCGATCACGGTAAAGCCCACCAAGAGAGCGACGTATGAAGCACGCGATAGGGTGTAGAGCAAGGGTATGAAACCCGCGCTAACGAGTAAAAAATACATACACTTGATGCGTATTTTCTTCGCCTGCAACGCCAATCCCAAGGCGACGCACAGGCAAATGACCAGGTAACCCCCGAGGGTGTTGGGCTCGGTGCCCCCCTTTTCAAAGGGTGCACTCACCCGGGGCGTTGTGCCAATGCTGTAAATGCCATAACAGCTCACGATCAGCATGACGATAAAAAACAACCCAATCGGGGCCCGGAGGTCTTTCGATGCCCGCACCGAGTGGGCCACCATGAAGAAGATAAGATAAAACTCCAACATCTTCAACATGACAAAGAAAGCGGTCCGCTTATCCCACGCGGGCAAGCTGCGCTCATAGGCCAGCAACGTGGCGAAGACACACACGGCAAAATAGGCCACAATACCGGAATTGATAGGACTCGGCTGCCAGAGCGCCAAGCGCCCTTCGAAGGTAAGTTTGATCATGACACCAATGAAGATGACGATAATCAACAAGTCATCGTAGCGGATGTTCAGACTTCGATCGCCGTTGGCCGCAGGCCGCAATTCGATCTCCGGCGACAGCAACATGGCAATCAGGAGGATAAATAGACCGAATTCGACCCGAACCACCGTGCCACCGAAGACCACCATGCTGATGGCCAACGCTGCCGTGAGGCTGTCATTGCCGAGCACCAGGTGCTGGGCAACCAGCATCACGCTGCTGACGAGCATGAACGCGGCAAAAATCGGGACTTCCAGTTGACTCTCGGCAACTTCACCACGACCGATTCCGCGTTCTGATCGGAAGAATGCCATGCCTGTCCCTTATCCTGTCCACACGGCGCGGCCACCGTGAAGGTGTCGGCCGGAAAACGCGCAATCGCTTAGAAGTGGTACCACTTGCGGCGCCCTGACGACCCGTCATCGTAGTAGTAGTAATAGTAGTAGTAGTGCCGACGGGTGGTTTCCAGTCCGTTTACCACCACACCCGCCACAGCCACCTTGGCCGTCGAGAGCAGCTTCTTCGCTCGAATGACCGTTTCGCGGCGCGCATTATTGGTTGATACGACCATCATGCAGGTGTCCACATGGGTCGCCAATAAGACCGGGTCTGTTACCACGAGCACCGAGGGCGCATCACAGATAACCAGATCAAAGGAAGCACCCAACTGGTCCATCAATTCCGCCATGTGGTCGGAACCAATCAACTCCGAAGGATTAGGGGGCACCCGTCCACTCGAAATAATCCAGAGGTTGTCTATCCGTGTCGGCCGAATGACGCTCTTCGAATCCAGTCCTTCGCGCAACACGTCGGCCAGACCCGGCCCACGCTCCATACGCAAGACGCGGTGCACATTGGGACGACGCAAGTCGGTGTCCACAATCAGGACCCGCATGCCGCGGTCGGCCATGGTAACCGCAAGATTTACCGCCGTCGTGGTCTTGCCTTCACCCGGCACGGCACTCGTCACCATCACCGTCTGGGGCTTGTCCTTAATGGTGGCAAACTGAAAGTTCGTCCGCAGGGTACGGTACGCTTCGGAGATGGGTGACTTGGGGTCGTGTTGGGTGACGATGCAGGAGTCGATTTGCTCCTCATCCACCGTGCTGACATAGGTCGCCCGCCGTCGTCGGCCACCCCGAGGCCGACCGAAGCGCATCCGCGGAATGGTACCGATCACTTCGAGGCCGATGTATTCGTTCACATCTTCGATGCTTCGAATGGAAGTGTCGTTGTACTCGGTGACCATCGCAAAAACGAACATCACGATAAACCCGATGAGTCCGCCGATAGCAAAATTAACCCACTGCTGACGACTGCCGGGGACCCCCATAGGAACCGCCGATGCAATCGCGTCCTTCCGCTCCACGGAGCCCAGGCCCCGCTCGATATCCCGCCGAATCTCCATCTCCCGATCCGAGTACTGATTGAGCCGGGTCTCGATATTCTCCACTTCCCGCTTGAGCCGGTCCGAATCCACCTTGAGGTTGGCCAACTCGGGCACGCGGGGAATCAATTCCTCCCGCTCTTTCTTGATGGCTTGCTCACGCAACTCCAAGCCCGTCATCTGCAGGCGAATTTCAATCTGCTGACGATAAATCTCGTTGCGCTTCACCCAGATATCACTGCCCCCGGGAACGCCCGAAGACTTTTGCTTCTCCGCCTCGAGGATAAGCGCCTGAGTCTCCGCGATGAGTTCTTCCAATTCAATCAGGCGCGGCCAGCTCGGTTGGTAAATCGCGCTAAGGGTCAGCTTCTCCTCCAGCAGTTTATCCAGATCCGCGAAAAGGCCGGTCACCAAATTGTCACTCGGCTGATTCAAGGACTCCGAAAACTGCTCGGAAGCCAATGCGAGTTCCGCATCCAGTTTATTCAATTTCTGCGTTGCGGCCACTTTGCTGACTTCGATTTCGCGCAGTTCCCGCTCTTTCTCGGCCAATCGCTGATCGATGTCTTCATAGTCCTGAAAACCATGGGCCTGCATGAATTCCAGCCGCGCCTGTTCCGCTTCGGCCAAATCGTCGCGAAGAGACTGAATGATTCCAACGGCATCTTCATGGCTATGTTGGGCCAACTCCAGATGGCGGTGGCGATTTACCTCCAAAAAGGCACGGGTGGCAAACTCAGCAATCGCATTCGCTTCTTCGGCCGTTTCGCAACGCTCCACATTGATATCGATGTACTGGTCGCCCTGGGCCGAAATCGAAATCTTACTCTGAACCGAGGCGGCCAGCGAACGAAACTCCGCGGGAGAGACCACGTTACTGGTTCGACCGCCCGAAGCCACATCCGTCTGAATCATGGCGCGGGCCACCTCTTCCGCAAGCGTATTCAGACTCGTGCGTTCCACAAGACTTCCCGCCGTCATCACATAGGGAGAAGGGGGAGAATTGGTCATGATCCGGCTGGAGCGGCCATCGGCGACCACCAATTTACCGGAGGTCCGATACATCGTCTCGGCCGTTTCCTGGGTATACCACGCCACCCCACCAAAGGCCAGGGCACCAAACAATGTACCCAACAGGAGGAGGAGCCAGCGATCAGAAAACACGTTCCAGACGTAGCGGAACTGGTTGTCCTGATTTTCCCGTGTGGTGTCTTCCAATACAGGCGCGTCTATACTCGACATAGCCTAGTCCTTCCGCACTTCCGCTCGGGCTTCAAGGGCCGCCAGAAAGGGATCCGTATGACCGAAGCCATCCATATCCAGACTGCGCTCCCAACGAATGTCTTCCGGCCGATCGTGAATGGTGGGTGTCACAAATATCATCAGCTCGCGGCTGGTGCGTGTGCGCTCTTTGTGTTTAAAGAGATTTCCGAAAATTGGAAGGTTGCCCAAGCCCGGAAGCTTCTGGATTACCGTATGATTGTCGGCCATCACAATGCCACCAATCACGAGTGACTGACCATCTCGTACAATGCGTTGGCTGTTACTGCTACGCAGGGCGCGAACGGGCACCCCGTTGGAAACACCTACCGCCGTGGACACCTCGGGGGCCAGCTCGACCAGGACATACCGTCCGCCATCCGGGTCACGACGCACGTGGGGCACCACTTCCAGGACGATACCAATCTCCAGGAATTGCACATTCTCGACGGACGAGAAGCCCGCCGTGCCGACTTCGGAATAGGGAAATTCTTCGGTCATACGAATCGTCGCCGGCTTGTGGTTTACGGTACCCACATAGGGGGATGCCAACAGTTCGGCCTTGTCATCGGCCACCAGGGCATCAAGCATTACGCCCAGATCAATGCCACTGTTCATATAACCCATAAACATCTGGCCGGGAGCCGCCACCTGAACCGGCACCTGGAGACGGCGATCAAAATCCCCTTCATCAAGGAAACGGCGACTCAATCCACCGCCCCGATTCCCCGTGTCGAGTGACTCATTAAACTCGGGGCCTACCGACTGGCGGATCGAAGTCAACACCGCATCCTGCCGCGGCGGAGGCGTATAGCCACCACCCGCATGATCGCCCTGAACAAACCAGCGGATGCCGAGTTCCTTGGCCGCAGCGGTTTCCACTTCGACGATCTTGGACTCGATTAACACCTGCGTAATCTGGGACTCCATCTGGTCCAATTCGTGAATAACAGAAATCATGTTCTGCAGGATCCCCGATTCGTCCGTCAGAATCAGGCTGTTGGTATTGGGGTCGAAACTTACACTGCCACCTGCCGACGACATTCCGTTCAGGGCTTTCTCCAGGCCACCGGCATCCGCGTTGTTCAACGGGATAACCTTGGTCTGCATGGATTGGGTACGCATGACACCACCGGGAAGGGCCATGGCGCCCTCGATGCTACGAGAAACGGTCACCCGCGGATTCTTCAAAATGCTCTTGAATCCCATGGAAACCCGCGCACCCGCGTCGTTCAGACTCAGCCCCTTCAGCGTCACGTTGCCAATATAGGGCAATTCCACATTGCCCTTGCTGTCCAGCTGGGTCGTCGTCGACAATTCCGGCTGACGATGGACGTTGATGTACACCAAGTCCCCGGGAGTCAGGAAATCCTCTTTCATCGTTTCCGCTGCGGCGGGTATGATACCGAGGCACAGGCTGACGATAGAAAGAACGAGGGTGAACCGCGTTGACAGGCTTAACATGAGTTTTCACTCCACAGGGTTATTTGATTCCGGGTCGCCTTAATGGGGAGCCGGTTATAGACTACTGGGCTGGTGCTGCCTCGGTCGCTTCCGCGTTTCCTTCGGAAGCCTCCGCAGGTTCCGGTGTCGTCATGACGGCCGGATACTCATCAGCCGCATTCTCTTCACGACTTTCAACACCGGGCTCTGACATCATTTCGCCCGACATTGTTTCCGGCGTTGCTTCGGGAGCGGCTACCGGCGTATCCGGGACATTTTCCACATCCGAGGGCATCACAGGATTTGCCTCATCCGTACCGGCATCCGATTCTTCGTAGCTCAGCCATTCCAGATTTTTTTGCAACTCTGCCTTCATGCTCGGCTCGATGCCAGGCACCTGGATAGCACGCTGCCAATAGGTTGCTGCGGTTTCCATGAAGGCATCCCGATTCGCATCGGAAGTAGCCAAATCGGCGCGGATTTTATACAGCTCGCCGAGACTTCGAAAATCTTCATCCACGGTATAATTTCCCGGGAGAAAAGCAGCCTGAAGATACGCACTCTCTGCCGCTTCATACTCGGACTTCTGACTGTAAGCCCGGGCCAGGTAGCGCAGCATGGTCAACGCCGCCTGGGGGTCATTGGCGGGATCGGCCTGGTCCCGGAGCATATCAATGGCCTTATCATAGTCGCCCAGCTCGTAATAGAGCCGACCCATGATCGTTTCCGCCCGGGTCCGTTTGCGATGCAACGGGTTTTCCTGAATGAACGTAGCAAACCGCTCTACTGCGGCGGTGTAACGACGCCGCATTTCGTCTCGCGAGCGGATATCGCCCAGGGTCAGGGCGTAGGCCGCGCGAAACTGGGCATCGGCCGCCGCTACGGGGTCCGCACCCACCTTATGGGCCAGGCTGTCATAGGCCCGAGACGCTTCCGGGTATTTGCCCTCTTTCATCAGGCGGCTGGCTTTTACTTCGAGATCTTCCGCCCGCTGTAGCACGGGGGCCACGACGTAAACGTATCCGGCCACTACCCCCCCAATCAGGACAACCAATAACACGATCATGCGAACCACTTTGCCCGCCCGGCGTCCGCCACGGGTATGGCGTTTCGAACGACGGCGGGCTGGCGCCGCACTGTAGTCGTAAGACAAATCGGCGTCCATATCGACCGATGTGGGGCTGGTCGCACTGTAGGTTGGCAATAAACTCGGGGCAGGTGCTGCCGGGGTGGTCGGCGCAGTGGCCTCTTGCGGAGGACGCTTTCCAAGGGTCTGCATCAACTGCTCCGCTTCCGCGAGCGCTTCCCGTGAAGGCACTTTGGGCGATGCTTCGGGTGGCGCTGGTGTCGACGCGGGCTCCTCCGCTGGGGCCTCCTCGATAGCATTAACGCCTTCCGCGACGGAGTCCAACAAGGAATCCCAATCATCCGTCAGTGACCCATCCGCCTCAGGAACGGGCTCGGCAGGCCCATCGGGGGTCGATGGCGTGGCAGGGTCACCTGTCGGCTCCTCTGGCTGTGCACTGACTTCTTCAATCTGCTCCAACAGCGCCAACAAATCGGCTGACGGTGAAGACTCCTCCTCCGGTTCCGCAGGCACTTCTGCCGGTGAGGCCAATGGGGTCGTCGTCCGCACATCGTCGGGCGGCTCCGGGAATCCCGATTCCAGGCCCGCGACGATGTCCTTGAAGGCATCAACGGAGGAGCTCGGGGCGGGCGCACTCCCGCGCAGGGTATCGCTTCCGCGGTCGGGCACAAGATTACTATCCAGCGAGACATCCGAAAGCCCACCCGCGCCGCCATCATTTCCGTCGTCCACGTCAGACACGCCCTTTTCATAAAAACTCAGGGGTGCAGCGGGGTTGAGATCATCGTCACTCACGGAATCTTCGGGCTCGGAAACGGCCGGTGCCCCGTCCCGAATGGGAGCCCGTGTAAGGCCCGACATTTGAATGAAATCCAGGGAATTAGCGCGCTGCCCATCGGGCACCCCACTGCCAAAGCGGTCGTCATCGGGCATGCCCGCCAGCAAGTCACCGTCGATCGCATCGGCCGTAAAGGGATCGCTCCCTTCGCCGGAAAAGTCTTGCTCCTGTTCGGCACCTGACGCCATATCAGCCCAATCCCTGATCATGTCTGGCCCGCGCGGATCGCAACAGCAAATCGGCCGCGCGCTGATCGCGCGACTGCTGATCCCGCACATTTCGCTCCCGAATACCGCCTGGGGCCACCGGCGTTACGGGGGCGGGTGGCCGGGCAGATGCCCCGATAGCTGCCGCAACGCGGGCACGCTTTTCGGGATCGGGTAACGTGGTCTTCTCTATCGTATGTAACACTATATCGTGCGTTATGCGCCTGGTCTTTAGCTGGGCCGCCAATAGAAGGGCATTTCGACACAGGGTTACCATGACACGAGGACTTCCTTCGGCGTAGGCGTGGATGGCCCGCAGGGCGCCCTCTTCAAACTCGGGGCCCGTGCCCGGCTGGGCTCCCGCCTGCTGTAAGCGAAAGGCAATAAACTGCTGGGCCTCATCAAAATCGATGGGTTCCAGCGTATAGGTCAGGTTGATCCGTTGCTCAAAATTGGGTGCGGCCTGTAAGACCTGCATCCATTCCAGCTGCGCAAAGAACACCAGGTTCAGTAATTTGTGTTGCTGGGTTTCCAGATTCTGCACCAGCCGGAGCAACTCCAGTTGACCGCGCTTATTCAGATTCTGCGCATCGTCAATGATGAGTGTGCAAATCCGATCCCGATTTTCCAGGAGATGCTGGTTCAACGCCTCCATATAGGCCACGAACGATTGCTCCGCAGGGCGCAGACCAAATTGAGCCACGATACTCTCCAGCAGGGCAAAACTGGTCCAGGAGGGTATGGGCGATCCGATCACCGCCGTAAGATAGCGATCCGGATCGGCCGCCATCCCCGTCATCAGCTTACGCAGGAGGGTCGTCTTGCCCGTACCATAATTCCCGAGCACGACTGCGATCCCGTGAGAAGCATCGATACCATTCCACAGACGGTAGAGGCACTCTTTGTGGCCCCGGGTGGCGTAAAAATACACCGGGTCTGCTGTGGGAGCAAAAGGCTGCTCCGCGAGACCCAACTGACGTAAATAGGTTTGCGTTCCATCCATGCGCGTATGCCTGTTCCAATCGGTGTAGATTTGCCAAGCCCTCTGCACGCGGTATAGGACACACCGCCGTTCAGAGCGCCCCCAATACAGAGGGGACCACAACATAGGGGGCATCCCTGCACCCTGAATCGCGATCTTGGCTACTGTGGGTAGACCTGCCGCCACTGCGCACCGCGACGAAACGGTTTCGTCACGAAATCCGACCCACTCCGGGGCCTGTAAATCACACCAACGCAGCAGCTAAGCAATTGATTTCAACCGATCTAGCCACTCCTAATAATACTCCTGCAAAACAGGACTGTCAACCGATTACCGGTGCGGCCCAAATTTTTGGTCGGCCACCGGAAACCCCGTAAGCTGCGGAAAGAACGAATTTCGAGACCCTATGGACGATGGGACGCAGATAATGACCCCGTGCCCTTGCTATACTGCGGCCTCAATTTGCCCCCGAAAACAGCCTCACAGGAGTTAACGATGCCCCCTGCGCCCGCGCCCCACATGGGATGGGATTTCTGGATTGACCGCGGCGGCACCTTCACCGATGTGGTGGCCCGCGACCCGGAAGGGCAAATCCACCTCAAAAAGCTCCTCAGTGTCAACCCGGACCACTACCCGGATGCCCCGTTACAGGCCATTCGTGACCTTCTGTGTCTTGCCGCTGAGGCACCCATACCCCCGGAATCCATCCACAGTGTCAAAATGGGCACCACCCTGGCCACCAATGCCCTGCTCGAACGCACGGGCGCAGCCGTAGCCTTCCTGGTCACCCGGGGCTTTCGCGATCTCCTGCGCATTGGCTACCAGGACCGCCCCGACCTCTTTGCCCTCCACATTCAAAAACCCGAAACCCTGGAAGCCCAGACCATCGAAGTCGATGAGCGCACGCTGGCGGAGGGCACCATTGAAACGCCGCTGGACGAAACCCAGTTGCGGAGCCAGCTCCAGGCGGCCAAAGCGGAGGGCATCGACAGTCTCGCCGTTCTCCTCCTGAACAGCTACGTCAACCCTGCCCATGAGCAGCGCATTGGGGAAATGGCCCGCGCGCTGGGTTTTTCCCATATCAGCCTGAGCCATGAGATCGCGAATGAAATCAAGGCCGTCGGGCGGGGCGACACCACCCTGGCAGATGCCTATCTCACGCCCATCATCCGCGATTACGTGGCCCGGGCACAGGCCGCCCTCGGCCATTCCGCCCCCCTGCACTTTATGCAGTCCGATGGGGGACTGGCCGATGCCCGGCGATTCTCTGGCAAAGACGCCATCCTCTCGGGCCCGGCCGGGGGCGTGGTGGCTTATGGGGCCGTGTGCCGCCAGGCGGGTTTTCCAAAGGCGATTGGATTCGACATGGGCGGCACCTCCACCGATGTCAGCCGCGTGGATGGAACCGGGGAATTCATCTATGAGAAAACCGTAGCAGGCATCCGCATCAAGGCGCCCATGCTCTGGATTGAGACTGTCGCGGCGGGCGGTGGCTCCCTCCTCGCCTTTGACGGCCACCGATGCACCGTCGGCCCGGAAAGCGCCGGGGCACACCCGGGACCCGCGTGCTATGGCAAGGGCGGCCCGGCCACCGTGACCGACGCCAACCTGGTGCTGGGCCGCATCCAGCCTGCGTGGTTCCCGGCCTGTTTCGGACCCCACGGCGATGAGCCCCTGGACGCCGACGCGGCCCAGGCACGCCTCCAGGCGATTACCGACGCCATGAACACCGCAACGGGCGTGCCACGGACCGTGCAGGAGGTGGCGGCAGGTTTCGTGCGCATCGCCAATGAGAATATGGTGAAGCCCATTAAGGTCATCAGTGTCGCCCGGGGCTATGATGTGCAGGAATATGCCCTCTGCTGCTTCGGCGGGGCCGGGGCGCAACATGCCTGTGCCGTCGCCCGCGCCCTGGGGATGCGCCACATCGTGCTGCACCCCTGGGCCGGTGTGCTCAGCGCCTACGGCATGAGCCTCGCCGACTTGTCCCACACCGAATCCGAAGCCGTGCTTGCTCCCCTCGAGGACATCACGGCGGAGGCACTCAACGCGCGTTTCCTGCGGCTTGAAACTCAGTGTGCGCAGGTACTTGTCGCGGAGGGCATTCCCCCCGAAGCTATCACCGTGGAGCGCAGCGTGGAATTGCGCTACACGGGAGTGGATGCCTCGCTGGAAGTTTCCGGCGCGGACCCGTCCGAACTCGAATCGGCCTTCGTCAACCGCCACCAGCAGCACTACGGCTTCACCAATGTGGGCCACCCGATTGAAGTGGTCAACCTGCGGCTCCGCGCCGTGGGCCGCTTTCCCAATCGCTCGCCCCTCGACGATGGTGCAACCGTCCCGATGGGCACCACCGAAGTGCCCGATCAGCTGATCATCGACCGCACACCCATCTACTTCGATCAGATCGACGATGGGGGCCTCCGACAGGCCATTCCTGCCGACACCCCCGTCTACCGGCGCAGCACCCTGCAGCCCGGCCACCGCCTCCTGGGTCCGGCCTTTATCGTGGAGGACGCCTCCACCGTCGTCGTGGACCCCGGCTGGTCTGCGGAAGTGGACGCCTTTGGCAATCTCGTCCTCACCGCGATCCATGACGCCCCGACGGAGCGCGTGTCTACCGATGCCGACCCCATCCAGCTCGAGGTCTTCAACAACCGCTTCATGTCGGTGGCGGAACAAATGGGTCAGTGCCTGGAGCGGGTCAGTCACTCGGCCAACATCAAAGAGCGGCTGGATTTTTCCTGCGCAGTCTTTGGTCCCGATGGTGCCCTGGTCGCCAATGCCCCCCACATCCCCGTCCACTTGGGGGCCATGGGAGAAAGTGTGAAGGCCATCCTCCGTGAACGGGCCGACCGCCTGAGACCCGGCGACGTCTACCTGACCAACGACCCCTATCATGGCGGCTCCCACCTCCCCGACATGACCGTGGTCACCCCCGTCTTCTCAGCGGATGGCACGTGTATTTTCTTTGTTGCCAACCGGGGGCACCATGCCGACATTGGTGGTATCGCACCCGGATCCATGCCGCCCTTCTCCCGCACCATCGACGAAGAGGGAATCCGTTTCCACAACTTCCTCCTCGTCTCCGGCGGCGTCTTCCGCGAAGCAGCACTCCGCGAGGCTCTCGAAGATGGCCCCTGGCCCGCGCGCAACATCCCCGAACGCATGAGTGACCTGCGCGCACAGATCGCCGCCAATGTCCTCGGGGTCGACGTACTGCTGGCCCTGTGCGATACCTGCACCGTGCCGGTCGTCCAGGCCTATATGCACCACGTGCGACAAAATGCAGCGGACACCATGGCCGACTGCATCCTGGCCCTACCCGACGGCACCCGCAGATTCACGGAAACCCTGGACGATGGCACACCCCTTTGTTGCGCCATCACCATAGAGGGCGATCGTGCCACCATAGATTTCGCTGGCACAGCGGCTCAAGTCGCCGGCAACCTGAACGCTCCGAAGGCCGTCGTGCTTTCGGCGGTGCTCTATGTCTTCCGCACCCTCGTGGCCCGGAGCATCCCCCTCAACAGTGGCTGCCTCGACCCCATCACCATCCACGTTCCCGAAGGCAGCCTCCTGGCCCCCCAACCGCCTGCGGCTGTCGTCGGCGGTAACGTAGAAACCTCCCAGCGGGTATGTGAAGCCCTCTACGGTGCCCTCGGCGTGTTGGCGGGCAGCCAGGGCACGATGAACAACCTCACTTTTGGCGATGAAACCTTTGGCTACTACGAAACCATCGGCGGGGGTACCGGCGCTGGCGCGGACTTCCCCGGGGCCTCGGGTGTCCACAGCCACATGACCAACACCCGCATCACCGACCCCGAAGTCCTGGAACGGCGCTACCCGGTCATTCTCCGCCGCTTCTCGCTTCGCCCGAATTCCGGGGGAGCCGGTGCCCAGCCCGGAGGGGATGGCCTCCTCCGAACCTTGGAGTTCCGGAAGGCGGTGACGGTCTCCTGCCTGATGGAGCGACGGCGCACCCAGGCCTATGGGGTCCACGGCGGAGAGCCCGGTGCACCCGGCATCAATCGACACCGCCATAACGGCGTGGAAACCGTGGTGGACGGCCATGCCCGTATTGACGTTGAGCCCGGCGATCAGATCACCATCGAAACACCCGGTGGTGGCGGCTATGGGCCGCCGACGATGGAACAAGTTGGGAACGAGCGCCCAATCACGCTAGAATGAGCGTGGCAATCACCGCAGGGGAAATACGGACGGCGCATTGGACAAATCAGAAGCAAAGAAGGTCTTTCGAGAGGCGGACACCCTCTACGAGCAGGGCCAATACGACGCGGCATTGCACCTGCTGCAACGGTTGAACCGTGAATTCCCCCGTCAGAAGCACATCATGTATTCCGCCGCCCTCTGCCTGGAACAACTCGGCCGTGCCCAGGAATCCATCGCACTGTGCGAACAACTCATCGAACGCTTTCAGGATGACCGCGCCGAAATAATTCTCAGTCGCTTCGCCGGTGAAGAGGCCCCCGAGCCACCGGTCATCACCCCCAGTGGCTCACGGCGCCTCACGACCGATGACCGCCGTCTCATCGCCATGCTCATGCAGGACCCTGAAACCATGACGCCCCTGCCAGCACGCCGTGGGTCTGACCGCATTCTCCTTTACAGCATTGGCGTGATTGCCCTGGCATTGACTATCGTAATAGCGGCGGGTGCCTTTGTGTTTTACGCGCCCGGCGCGGGCCCATCCACGGGCATCTCCCTCAGCACCAACGGCGACACCCTCACCCTCGGGCAGGTCTTCGTCATTTTCCTGGCCACCAGCTTCGCCGCCAACACGGTGGCCATGTTCGTCCTGCTGGCCCTCATGGGACACCAGCGCTACGAGTCTCCGGTGGACAATGTCTTCGACGTCATGCAATATGCGTTCTACGTCAGTTTGCTCTTGTGCATCCCCGTACTTGGCTGGATCGCCATCCCCCTTATGCTCCGACGACATTACTTTTTCCCCATGGGAGAACTCTTCCTCTTTCTCCTCCTGCAGACGGTCATGGCCACGGGCTTCGCCATTATCTTCGGAGCCATCATGCTACTCCTCGGATACGGCTGGGTATTCTCCAACCTCGCCGACGCGGCCGCCTGACAAGGCCAGCTTATAGCACTACAAAGGTGCCGCCCTTACGGACGTGAGGTACGGGGACTGCCTCGACGTCGTCCACCCTGCCCCACGCATACCAACCCCGGGGCCAACGGGTCCCCCTACCCCCGTAACACGACCGCAACCGTCGGAGACGTCCCCCTCCCCATGACGCTCTGGTTCCTTCCAGAGGGGGACAGCCTCGCCTTCCGAGATACCGCCTCCTGAAAATGACAATGGTTGAACACCACAGTTTTTACCTTACTGCGTCGCGATTGAAGTCGAGGCAGTCCCCGGAAGTTGCGCCCCGTCCCGGCCTGTCGTATTATTTGGGGTGCGCACATCGCACGAGGATACTTATGGAACGACATATCGCCCAGAATAAGTTCGGCCAGGCCGACCTCCTGTTCCAACAGGGACGTTTCGACGAATCCCTGTCGCTCTTGGATGAATTAGACCAGGCCTTTCCGAATTCACCCAACGTGATGTTTCCCCGGGCACGGTGTCTTCTGGAGATTGGGGAGACCAACGAGGCCCTCGACATCCTTGATGAATTGGCGCTCCAGCACCAACATCAGGAAGCCATCGAGCTCAAGAGTGAAGTCGCCGATGCCCTCATCACCCTGACCCAGCCGGTTCAATCGGAGGCCCGTCACCGGGATGGCCCTACACCGGATCAGGTAAAGGCCGCACGGTCATCCAGTCACGCGGGCAGTGTGCCGGAGATTACCGGCAACCGGATAGTCTTCGTGGTGGTTGGATTAGGCTTGCTGATCGTGTTGCTGGGCATCGTGCTCGTGGTGGTCGCCCAATAAGGGCCTACTGCACCATGGCCTTGATCGACTCAATGCGTTTCAGGTTGTCACGCACATCTTGCAACACAGCCTTCTCTTCTTCAAAGGCCAGTCGGGGGGCCAGAAAAGCCGCTTTCAAATCCTGCAAGCTTCCTTGACGGGCCATCCACGCCACAGACCGTATTGCGAATGAAAGTATGACCAACTCCACCGTTGTGATAATGGCAAGTACCGTCGCCGAATGGATGAGAAACGACACGTCGAGAAATCGTGCCGCCAGGTAGGACTTCACGACGATAAAGGCGGTATAGCACAAGAAGGCCACGGGCGGCACATCGAGCAATACGGTCGTCAGCCACCGACTCAAACGCCGGGCACCGTTTTGAACCCGCTCCCGGGCGGGCCCCTTGATCACCGAGACCAGCCGCCGGTCCAATTCCTGCTGAAAGGCCAACTCTCCCGCCCCCTCGCGCACCTCAATACCGGCGCGAACAAAGGTCAGGGCCAGCTCGCTCTGCTGGGTGCGGTAATATTCCAAGACCCGCTCGGGTGCGATGGTCTCCTCATGGGGCATCAAATCATCGCTGGTCAGTAGCTCCGCCGCGCGACGTCCATCGCTGTTCTTCAGTCCCGCCAACGACAGAAAGCTCGGCATCCGCATGGGCAGACTGCGGAGCGCATCCAAGACGCGATAACAAATCCCTATATACCCTTTGGAGCGCACGCTCGTCTCACGACCCACGGCATAGGTCCAGAGATGGGGTTCGGCGAAAAGGTGGTCACTCACAAAGCCCAGGCTTTCCCGGGCGAGTGCCTTGTCCGACGCTTGAATTCCCTTTTCCAGGTCGGCGAGGGCGGGCCTGATTTCCTCCGCAATCTCATCGAGGCGCTGTGTCGCCTTCTGGAGGAGTCCCGCCACGTTGGACCGCTTGATCCGGGCAATACGCTCGCGGTTCAACTCCTGCCGCAAGAACTGGTCCAGCGCCGGCCCATCGTATTCCTCTTCCTCGGGCTTGCCACCGGCCATCTTGCGATCCAGCGTGCGCAGGGCGTTTACCCGAAAGTAAGGCCCCGTCTCAAAGCCCTGATCCTTCAGCCGCTCCAGCCAGTGCTCTTTAACCGAAGGCTGGGGACCCGCTTTGGTCTCCACGCAAATCATGGCGCGCTGCCCACGAAGGGGACGCAACAAGGACCACGAGGCTTCGTCCAGATACTTCTCCGTGCTCGCGCACAATACGATTAAATCGCATTGCTTTAAGACCTCTACGGTGCGCTCCCGGTGGATATGAGCGATGCTGTCCGAGTCGGGCGTATCAATGAGCACAAGGTGTTCCAGCGCCGACCGGGGCACCCCCTCCCATTCATGGAAGGGCAATTCTGTTCCGGGCGGGTGATAGGCCATGGGCTTGGTGGTACAGGGGCGCATGGCCGACGTCAGGGCAATCTGGTCGCCTGCAATGGCATTGAGCAGGGTCGACTTTCCCACACCAGAGCCGCCCACCAGGGCCACCACCAGAACATCGTCCAGGCGGGCCTCGCGGGTCTGTAACTCGTTGACCCGCTCCCGAAGACGGGCCGTCTCCTGACGGAGGGCTTTCCAGGGGCCGTCATAGTCGGCCAGGGCTTCCAGGTGCTCGAGGACGTTTAAGATACTGTCAGACACTGCGTGTGAATCCTTCGAAGGGTCTCCGCCGCCTCACTATCGAGGGCCGCACGGCCTTCCGCAAGCGGCACGAGGGCCGCCTCTAAAATGTGTTCATGGAGCGCCCGCTCAAATCGGGCCTGCTGTTCTTTGTGCCAGGGCGCCATGAGGTCCACCCACTTGTCGGCAAACTGGTGCTCCAGCACCCGGGAGAAAAATTCCCCGGCCAAGGGGCTCGTCGCCGCCACCACTTCCGGAACGCCCACCCCGCCCGAATAGACCGCCAGGGGCAAGGCCACCGCCGTGGGTGCGAGCATGAGCATGGCATCCAACTGCACCAGAAAAAGACGGCGCATCTTATTGTCATTCCACCATTCATCCAGCGTCTTCTCCGCATGGGCACGGAACGCATCCGAAATATTGTCGTCCACCAACGTCGCCGCCTCGACGGCCGCCACCACCTCGGTGACCTCCAGGGCCTCGAATCGTTTGGCGACCATGTCCCGGGCAGGCTGATCGAGATGCTCCGCCAGCTCGACACAGTCCCGGATGAAATCCCGGGTGCGGATGGACAACTCGCGTGCGTGGTAGGAGCGCAGTTCATCGGCCGTGGGCGGTTTCTTCGCCGAAGTGAGCGTCAGCCGACTGCGCACCATCTCGCCCAGCGAACGCCCCACATAGCTCACCCCATCCACCGCGGCCGCACCCACCTTACCCACCGTACGGCTTACGGCACCACGGCGGGCCTTGATGTGGTTGTGAAGCAGTTTGCCAACTTGCGCACCAGGCTCTGGATCATAGCTCTGCGCCACGGCCTCGGCGCGGTGCTCAAACAGCTTTGACACCCCGTCGAAACTCTTGGCAAAGTCATCGAGACGTGCCACAAATTCTTCGGTGTGTCCCGTGAAGTGTTTCAGCGTATCCCGATAGACCCGGTCTTTCGTGTCGACCACATCCATCTGTTCCAGGTAAGCGCGCAGGGGCTCCGTATCGCTGAGAGAAGCGATGCGGTGATCACAGGATTCCATGAGGGTAAAATCGTGGGGCACCACGAAAAATGTGCGCTCTTCGATACCGACGGATTGGCAAAAGTCTTCCAGCTGTGCCCGTGCCACTTCAAAATCCTGGGCGTCGTTGGCCTTATTCATCAGCGGCAGAATTACACGTCCCGAATCGGCGGCCTGACGAAAATAGGCGATGACCTGTTCATCCTGATACTTTTCCCCGGTTAACACGGCAATCAGCACATCACAGACCGCCTGAATGTTTTCTGCCACATCCCAATTAATGAGATCGATAGAATCCACATCGGGCACATCCAGCAACACCATGTGATCGGGCAGTCCTTCACAGGCTTTCATAAAGAGGGTGTCGGGCGCCGCGCTCCGGTCGATGGGGTCGGTGTCGTGGGCCTGAAAGCGCGCCTGAAGTCCCGGAACCAGGTTGCCCGCCACACCCTGGTCGAAGCGATGCTGATTGCCAACCAACAAGGGCCGACACGTCGCCGCAGCCGTCGCCCGCACGGGACTTAGTTCGGCCCCGGCGAGGAGATTGAAAACCGTAGATTTACCGGTATTAGTCCCCCCCGCCACTGCGGCAACGAGCACATCCTTTCCCGCCAACTGGGGAAGGAGCTTGAAGGTCAACAACTTGCGCCATTCGCCGGTATCTTTGAACAGGGCCCCATGGAGCGCGGGCTGTGATTCCAACGCCGAATCCAACGTGCGCAGGGCCGTGTCGAAGACTTCCAGATCGTGATTCAAGGCATCATCCATAGACGTGAACCCGTAGAATGGGGCGGGTGGAGCAGGCCATCAGCCCAGCCACATACCTTTGGTAAGAAAAAGGAGCCAAAGCACTCCGAAAATTGTAAACAGAATGGAGAATTTGATGAGCTTCTGCTTGAATTCCGGATCCCGCTGAAATTTACACGTGGGGCACGGCGCTGACGGATCTTCGATTACTTGCCCGCATCCGGGGCACTGTATGGGAGCCATGGTATGATTGCCTTCCTTACTTCCGATACCGAAGGGAGCGGGTCTACAGGCCGCTCCTCCAACGGCGTAACCGCCCTATCATACGTGATCGGCACGGGCTCAGAAAAACAGTCGCCCACTTATTCTCCGTTCTCCCACCCATTTCACCGTCGAGCGCCCCCTATTCGCGGAGGACGCCTTGGTCCATTGTATGCACCACGGTGGTCCTGTAATCTCTGATTTGCGATGCGATATGCCGGGCAGATGCCTCGTCGGCGCAAAGTCCAAACACGGTAGGACCGCTACCACTCATGGCACTCGCAAGACAGCCTGACGCCATCAGTTGCGCCTTGATCACGCCCAACTCCGGGTGATCACAGAGCACACCCGACTCCATGCGATTGAAAATAACATCGGCCACCTGGCCCGCCGCGAGTCCCGAGAGCGCCGCGTTAAAGGCCGGGGTTTTCCCATTCACGGGGGCCATCACGTTTCGGGTTAACTGGGGGTGGCCATAGGCGTGCCCTGCCGTCACGGCCAGGGGGGGGTGGACCAATACCAGCCAATGGGTGGGCAGGGGGGGCAATGGCGTCATCACTTCTCCCCGCCCCGTTGCGGCGACCGTGCCACCGAGGACACAAAAGGGGACGTCAGACCCCAACTCCAATGCCAACTCACAGAGTTTGTGGACATCCCACCCGAGAGACCACAGGTCATTCAGCGCAATCAAGGTCGCGGCGGCATTTCCGGAGCCGCCCGCCAACCCGGCCGCAATGGGCAAGTTTTTCTCCAAGTGAATCTTCACGCCGTCGGGGAGGCCCGTCTGCGCCTTCACCAGCGCGGCAGCGCGATAGACCAGGTTATCCGCCCCTCCACCCAGCGTGTCATCACTGCAGGTCAGTTGGATTCCCGATGAATGGGGCGCTACCACCAGGCGGTCATAGAGGTTGATGGACTGAAGCACCGTCTCGATATCGGTGAAACCGTCGGAACGACGGGACAGGACATCGAGATAGAGATTTATTTTCCCATAAGAACGGTAGGACAAGACCGACACGACACGCACTCCAAACGACTAAAACTTCCGTGTCCACAAAATCGAAATTACCAGAACACTACCCAGCAGGCCAGCGAAAACAAAGCCCGCCACGCCCAATCGACTGATGGTCGATTCGGTCGTAATCAGCAAACTGGACCCAACGATAAGAGCGGCCACAATCATGCCCACCGTATTTCGGCTGCTCGCCCGATCAATGGTCGCGGCGAGATCATCCAGGTGCTCGTGATGAATTGAGAACTTAAGCTTTCCTTTGCGCAATTGCTGCAGAAGCTGGGCAATATCCCGGGGCAACTGATGGCCCAGACGTAAGAGCACCCGGGTATTGTGCTTCGCGTCACGAAACAACTGCCGGGGGGCATAGCGCCGCTTGATGAGCCGCTCCACATAGGGCTGAATAATGGGCACCATGTCCAGATTGGGGTCAAGGCCCCGCCCCACCATCTCAATCGTCGCCAGCGCCTTGATAAGCAATGAAAATCGCGGGGCCAATTCCATGTTTGCCCGCTGCAAAATCTGCGTCGTCCGCTCCAGCCCTCGCGCCACCTGCCCCCCGCCGAGAATGGCGCGAGCCTCAAAGGCGATAAACTCCGTGAGCTCTCGCTCCAACACATCCTGGTCGGCGGGCTCGCCCCCCGTCGTCAATAGCAGAATGGCATCCACGCAAGCCCGGCTGTCCCGCTCAAAAAGGGCGAGGAACAAATCTCCGATGGCAGCCACATCGCTCTGCTCCAGGTGACCCGCCATCCCCAAATCGATAAAGGCCAGGTGATTGTCCTGGGTCACGAAGATGTTGCCCGGATGGGGATCGGCATGAAAAAGCTGGAACTCGAAGACCATGCGACAGAGGGCGTCACAGCCGTTAATCGCGACCTGCTCTGGCGTGCAATTGCGCTCGGGAAAGGACGCCACCTGATCCACGCGCACCCCGTCCACCCAGTCCATGGTGAGCAAGGTATGGCCCGAAAACTCCGGGTATACCTGGGGCATATCCACCGCGCCGTCGTCTTCAAAGTTAGTCCGGAACTGCTCGATAACCCGGGCCTCAATGCTCAAGTCGAGCTCACGCCGGATGGAGCGGGCGAATTCATCCACAATGCCCGGTGGGTCAAGCCAATTGATATCGTCCAGATGCTCGGCGCTCCATTCGGCCACCTGGCGCATGAGGCTCAGGTCCGACTCGATAATCTTTTCCACACCGGGACGCTGGATCTTCACCACGACCTGTTGGCCGTCAAAGAGCGTGGCCCGATAGACCTGACTCAGCGAGGCCGATGCAATGGGCGTGGTGTCGAAGGTGGCGAAAAGTTCGGCACACGACTTACCCAGGGCCGCCTTGACGACCCCATCCATCGTTTCGAAGGGGAGGGCATCCACCCGGTCCTGCAGATTGCTGAGCTCCCGTGCTGTCTCAAGCCGAATCAGATCGGGCCGGGTGCTCAGGATTTGACCGAGCTTCACAAAGGTGGGGCCCAGTTCCACCAGGGCTGAACGCATTCGCTGCCCGAAATTATGGGGAGGGCCCGGGGTAGCTTCCATGAGCTTGAGGCTGCGCAGTAACTTTGCCGGCAGGCTGCGATGAAACCCGGCCCGTTGCAACAGATCGGCAAAGCCGTGCTTCACGAACACCTGAAGCACTTCCGCCAGACGTACGGCGTTTACCGTCTGTTTTCCAAGCCGGGAATAGTGCACTCAATTCCTTTCCAACGACCCCGGCATAGTGTCCCGGTTGCCGTTGCAAAATTGCCCCGTCAGGACCCCGATTGTGCCGTCTTAACCGAAGCAGAACCGCCCAGAGTCACGGTACGCTCACCAACAACCGTACCGTTTTCGTCATACTCCACCACATTCCAGTTGCGGGGCGCGCGGGCATTATCGTCCATGGGCTGACCCTGGACCCGCTCGCGGGTAATCATGCCGGAAATGTCTTCGCGAAGCCGCTTGCTCAGCCGACCATGAAATTCGATGGGCCCGGGCCAGAGGCTGGCCGCCGTCGCGAGATCATCCGAAATATCAGCCGAGTTACCCATCCGGCACTGGAGCGGCGCAGGAATTACCCCGTACATGGCCATACGGGCTACCGAGCCACTCGCATCCAACCAGTCATCCACGTTATCCTGGATTGCACCGGAAGACGCGGGAAATACCGGAATGGGTGCCGCCGCCACGCGCAGCGCCTTGTAGGCAGCGTTCTGTGCTTCGGCGCGGGTTAGTTTCAACTTCGCCAGGGCGGTTTCAGGAATCATCGACTTTTCTACCACGATGAAGGCAGCCCCCCAGTCGCTCAAGGTTTTTACCTTGGCCGCCAGGGCTGCCGAAGCACCCGGGTCCAGGGGATTGATCCAGGATTGGCCATCGGAACTCTCGGTCGTCCAGGCGTTCCCGCCCTCTTTGGCCACGAGCGGGTCAATCGACACGCCCACGTTTAAATCGGCGGATATCAGGGAACCGATCGCCGACTTCATATTTTTTGGAAAACGCCCTGCCGCACCACTCATGGAGCCGGGCCGCCCTTCCCATCCACGGCTCAAGAGCACATGGTCGATACCTGCCTGCTTCCAGCTCGTGCTGGCAGCCACATATTCATCCAGACCTTGGGTATCATCCAACGTATACCAGCCGCGGGCCAGGAAATTCCGTTCTGGCGATTCCACAAACATGCTGTAGGCCCAACAGTAATACAGGTCTACCCGATGGGGTTCGGGCACGCCGTGGGACATCCAAAGGGGGTCGGCCAGAAGTTTCTCTCCCGGAGCCAACACCTTCGCCGGACCATACTTGCACACAAGTTCGCCGTGCCACTCCCCGTCCCGCTCGGTAAATCCAATAGAAGACTCGGCCAGGCCGCCTGGAAGTAGCCCCACCCCAAAGCAAATAGGTTTAGTGGGATCATGGATCACCGCCATGGTCGCCTGTTCCTGCCCTACGACCACAGGCTGCCCACCTACATCCTGCAGGCTGCGGTAGCGAACCCGCGTCTGGGGACTGAGCTGCTGCATGACCGAGGTCTTAGCCACGACCGGGTAGATTCGCTCGATGGCCACATCGCTCGTGCCCACATTTTCGACCAGAATTTCGACAAAAACGAAGGGGCGGGATTTAAACGTGCGCATGACATGCGAGACTTTCAACCCGTTCTTCGGCTCAAAGGTCACGGAATAGGTGGTGCCATCACCCAATACGTGGGTAAAGGCATCCCGGCTGGGTTTTCCTTCACCGAGATTCAGTCCGTTGAGCTCCGTACCGTCCGCGAGCACCACCGAGAAGCCCATGCTGTCGGCCAACACGGTCTCATCTTTCAGCAGCACACGCCACTCGGCATTGTCCTCCGCGTAGATCAACACCCCTTCCTCGATCGGGATGCGATAGTGATTGCGCAAATCCCAAGGCAGACTGGGATCCGCAATCGCCTTCCCGGACAGCAGACCCACCAGGATGAGAAAAAGAATGGTCATGAATCGAGACCCATAGGTCGTCATTGCTCGTTGCTCCGCCGAAAACGAAAACGCTGTGTGTTCCGTTCGATTGGTTGTATCCGTATCGCTACACTTAGTGGCATGAAAATCCGCCTATACACGATCTAGAGTATACCCCATCCTGCCGGGACGCTGGTACTGGGCACCACTGAACGTAGTATAGCTGGAATCGGACACCAAGAGCCGCCACGTATCTTTTTTTGATGGTGCTATCTATTTTTTTGGTTCACTGGTATTATCGACGTGGTGCAATCTGCGTTGGGGAGTATATGGGTAGAGAAGATGACAGAATCAAAGTTCTCATTGCCGAAGACGTACCGTCGCTACGCCTCGTGATCGTACGCCTATTAACGGAGTGGGGATTTGAAGCCATACCCTGTGGTGATGGCCTGGCAGCACAAGAAGCCTTGGCCAAACCCAATGGGCCACGTATTGCCATTCTTGATTGGGTAATGCCCCACAAAAGTGGTCCGGAGGTCTGTGAGTGGATTACCAATGAGCTCAATACCTTCGTCTATACAATCATTCTCACCGGGAAGACGAAACAGGATGATTTGTTTGCCGGCCTGACTGCCGGAGCTCACGCCTACATTACCAAGCCTGCCGACCCGGAGGAGCTTCATGCACGGTTGAAGGTGGGACTTCGTTTTGTCAATTACGAAGCAGAATTGGCCCAAAAGAATGAAGAGCTCCAACGTTACGCCACCCAAATGGAATTACTGGCAGAAGAACGGGCAAAGCAATTGGTCCATGCCGACCGGATGGTGACCCTGGGCACCATGAGTGCCGGAATCGCCCACGAGATCAATAATTCCACCGCCCTGCTTTCCGGCAACGTGCAGACTTTGCAAAAATTCTGGCCGGTGATGGAAAAGGCAATGAGAGAAGCGGCGCAACCCAACGAAGAGAACTTCCAGCTGAATTTCATTTTGGAGGAAGTCCCAAATGTCCTTACGGGTATGCGAAGTGGCATTGTACGCATTTCAAAAATAGTGAAGAGTTTGAAGACCTACGCCCATCGCGGCGCAACGAACGAACAAGAAGCAACTCAAATCAACGATTGCATCCATTCTGCCCTGGATTTGTGTGAAAACGCGTTGAAACGAACCACGAGCATCGAGTTGCATCTGGCGGAGGATTTGCCAGCCGTTCTCGCAGCACCCCAGCAAATTGAGCAGGTTTTCGTGAACATGATCGTCAACGCCTGCGATTCGATTCGGCCCACTGGGCCCGGTGTGATTACGATCACCACCACACAACGTAGCGGCGACGTCATTATCTGTTTTGAAGATACCGGCGAAGGGATTCCGCCTGATGTTCTGGAGAAAATATGGGACCCCTTTTACACGACGAAAGGCATTGGCAAAGGCACGGGGCTCGGATTGTCTATTAGCTTGGGTATCCTTGAGAGTCACGGAGGTACCTATCATGCAGAAAACAGGAGTCAAGGGGGTGCCCGTTTTAACTTGACACTCCCCGCCATGGAGACAGACACTTAAATTGTGGCTGCGCCAAATTTGGCCGGTAGTTGGGGCCTGCGCCAGCGAGACACTCATAGATAGCGAGGACCGCAGAGATGAAAGTCAGGCTATTGGTCGTGGACGACGAATTGGGTATTCAGGAAATGATACAACGCCATTTCCGGTTTCTCGGATTTGAAGTCGATTGTGCAAACAATGGGGAGCAAGCGTTGGGCATCATGGCGAAAGCTCGCTATGACATCGTCATTTCCGACATTATGATGCCCGTCATGGACGGCCCCGAAATGTTGCGGGTAATTCGACGTCTGTATCCCATGACACATGTTATAATGATGACGGGCTATGTCACCATGGACAATGCCTTGACGTGTATGAGACTTGGGGCAGACACGCTGGTTTTCAAGCCCCTGGAAGATATGGGTACGCTGGAAAAAGCCGTGGCCGATGCCGTTGAACACATTCAACACTGGCTGGGATTGCTTAAAGAACTACAATCCATGAAACCACCGACCATATAGGGATTCTCCCGTTGGATACTAATCTCGACGTAGATGATGCGCTCCGAACGGAGTTTATCGACGAATCTCTGGAGATGCTATCAGGGCTGGAAAGCCTTTTTATCTCCCTCGAACAGGAACCCGACAACCTGGACGTGGTACAAGCCATTTTCCGGCCCATCCATTCGATTAAGGGCAACTCTTCGTTTTTCGATTTTCCCTCGGTGAAGACGCTATCTCACGAAATGGAGACTATTCTCGATCTTGTTAGAAAAAAGAATCTGGGCGTCTCTCCCGAACTGATCGGCGCCGAACTGGCAGGTGTTGATCTACTGAAAGAAATGCTATAGCGGGGTCGGGCGGGAAGCCCCGAAGTCCGTGATCAGGAAATCT
>JAUIMA010000257.1 GCA_030432675.1 Candidatus Hydrogenedentota bacterium
ATGAACTGATCGTGGGAGACACGGGCTCCACCGATGATACCGTTTCCATTGCCCGGGCTCATGGCGCCCGCGTCATTGACGTGCCCTGGACCAACGATTTCGCTGCCGCGCGCAATGCGACCATCCACGCCGCGACAGGAGATTGGCTACTTCATATGGACGGGGATGAGGTGTTGGATTCCAACGGGGCAAAAACACTACGCCAGATCGTGGACCATGACCAGGATTCGGATGCGGTAGAAATACTCCTCGCCAATTATTGCAACGACATCCATGCGTGGCGCTGGACGCCCGTGGACCCCAACGACCCGGCCACCCGCGGCTTTGCGGGATGTTTGCCCGTGGGATTGCTACGGCTCTTCCGAAACCACCGTGGCTTTGAATATCGGGAAGCGGTTCACGAGAACATTACGGCGAGCGTGCGGGAAAAGGGAGGTATCGTTCGCCCCTCCGACATCGTCATCCATCATTACGGCTACGCGTGTTCCCCCGAGGTCCGTGCGCGAAAAGCCCGCCTCTATCTGACATTGGCACGGGAAAAACGGAAGCAATTTCCCCAGGACCTCAAGTGTCTCTACGACGTGGCTGAACAGGCCATGGCCTGCGATGAAGTGGAAGAAGCGGAAGAAGCGTGCAAAACGGCCCTTCAAATTCATCCCCTTCACGTGGAAACTGCAACAGTGCTCGCCTCCATTTATCTGGGACGCGAAGATGCCCGGGCCGCAAGAGAACTTCTGCAGCCCTTTGAATCTGCAGCTCGTCTGCCCGCCCACCTTCAGGTGGTATTGGGCGCCATATCCAGTTATGAAGGCCACTGGGACGAAGCGACGGAGCGACTGCGACAAGTCATCACCGACGCGCCACCTGCGCCTCTGGCCACCCTTTGCCTGGCCCGGGTCCATGACTATCGTGGGGATAGTGTTTCGGCCCGACAGCGACTCGTTGCGCTGACCCAGTCGGCTCCCCACCTGAAAGAAGCTCAGACCCGGCTGGAAGCCCATGACCAACGAAGGGCAGGCGAATCCCAATTCATGGCGGGCAACGCCCCCTCGGCACTGAAGACGTTGGTGGCCGCCTTAGCGCGGGATCCCGACGATGCGCTCATCCACAACGATTTGGGTGTCGTGCTTCACCATCTGGGCGATACAGCCCGCGCGCGGGATTCCTTTGAGCGGGCACTCAAACTGGCCCCTGCCCTGGAAGACGCCCGGGAAAATCTGGCGGGGCTCTAAGTAGCCTCGCCGTAAACCGCTTCCAACCGGGCCTCAATCTGGGGCCGGGTGGAAACCACGGGAGATACCCGTCGCTGACTGGCCAATTCAAGATCTTCGATGGCGATGAGATCAAGGGGGTTGACCATGGCAACCGTCAGCACCCCCTCCACTTCCCGGAGCGGAAGACAATGGTGCAACTGGGTCACGTGGGCGCTGACCAGGGCCACAGCCGCGGGATCCACTTCTTCGTCGCGCACATCCACATAGGGTAAGCGTAACTGAGCCGCGAGAATTTTCGCCACAATGTCTTCGCCTGTAAATCCGTGGGCCACGACCAGGGCACCCAAACGATGTTGGGGCTCCAGGCTTGGTTCTTTCAAAATGCCTTTGAGCTGCTCCTCATCCAGGACCCCCAGCTCCAGCAGGATTTCGCCCATCCGCTTCTTGTGTCCCTGGGAATCAAAGGCTTTGATCCGGACGGTTCCCTCATCACTCAGTGCAGCAACTTCGTGGAGCTGCTCGTGGGAAGCTTCCAGCGTACGGAGCCGCTCCAGGGTTTCCGCATGGGTCGCTTGCAAGGTCGTGTAGGCTTCTTCCAGACCTTCCCCATCGCGGGGTGAGACTGCCCCCTCGGTTTCAGCGCGCAACTCCGCCAATTCTGTTTCGCGGGTTGCCAACGCATCCGTCAGACGATCCACTTCCAGCTGTGCCTGGGCCAATTGTTCTGAAAGGGCCTGCACCTCCCCGTCAACATCGGTCCGGGGCGAGGCATCGTCCGTTGACTCCGCTCCACCTACCAGGGGAGGCTGTGAAGTGGTTGCGAGTTGTAAGGCCGCTTTCAGCTCAGCGATCTCTTTCTGAAGAACGCCTACGACGGATGACGCCCCATCTTCTGCTTCCGGACTGATCACATCGTCGCCCAAGGGCTGGGCCAGACGTTCCAGATGATTTCGGGCCGTCGCGACTTGCTCGGTCAGCGCCGTGTGCGATTGGGAAAACTGGCTGTTCCAATCTTCAATCAGCGTCCCCAGCCGACTGCATAATTCCTCGGTAGTCTCAGACAAATCGGGCCCCCTTCCTGCACAGGGTGCAACGTTGGGTCCGCTGGCGCGCACGGCGAAACAATCCATTCGTCTCGTCAAAACGCACGGACCCTATGGGTAACAGCCCCGCAAGGGGCACCCATGAATTATAGGAAGCATTCACAGAATCGTCAAGGCCCGATTGCTGGAAGGGAACGATCAGAAGGACGAGCCCGCGTAGTGACGATCGATATGTCGGGAGATCTCATCGCGAGAGGCCACGCCCGGGCGTACGTGCTTCCCGGTAACCAGACGCAGATCTTCCAATGCGATCAGATCGAGGGGGTTCGCCATGGCCACCGTAATAGACCCTTCAAATACTTCCATGGGAAAACAACAATGGCGACGGGCCATGTGCAGGGGTACGACGGCCAGCGCCTCCGCACGGACGGTTTCTTTTGCAAGCACGATAAAGGGCAAGGCCAACTGGGCGGCGATGGTCTGTGCGATGGCCACGTCCGTGGTATACCCCAGGTCCACCAGATGGGCACCCAGCGGGCGTTTTTTCCCTTTTTTCTGAAGGGCCAGGGCCTTTTCCAACTGGCGCCGGGTTATCAGGCCCGCTTCACGCAGTATGGACCCCATGGGACGCTTGTGCCCCTCCTTCGAGCGCGCGGCTTCCAGTATCCGTTGAAAATACGTGGCATTGACCGGTACCGACGCGATGGGGGATTCCTGAAGGAATTCGTTTACATCCTGCAACTCGACGGCACCAAACCGCACCGACTCTTCCGATCGTGGGGCAGCGGGCTCCGGGCGGTGCGCAAAGTCGCTTGATGCGGCCCGCAGGTTGGACTCGGCCGCAACAATCTGCTGGTTCAGTGCCATGAGAGAGGCCCGTTGCCGCTGGATAAGTCGTGCCAGATCATCGCGCGATGTGTCACGTGGCGTGGCCGCCACGCCGGTTCCCGACACATCACGATAGGCCATGGCCAACGCGTCGCCCTGCTCCCGGACTCGGTCTGCAACCGACTCCAGGCCAGCGACGGCGGCTTCCAGCGCCGTCCAGGTAGCAAATGCGGATTCGTGCGAATCCGTGCCCTCCTGGACGTCGGTGGGTGCCATTCGCGTGGAAGCAATGGCAAGGAGCGTTCCCCGCAATACGCCCAGGCCATCCATCGCCGTGGCCACGCGTTCGTACAACATGGACGCACGTTGCTTGTGCATTGCCCGTGCGGCATCCGGATCAGGGGGTGTTTCGTGGGAATTCATGGGGTCTCGATGAGTGGCATGGGTTCATTGCGCTAAGTGCTGGATTATAGTCCCTCCACTTCCATGCTTCAACAGGCGAACGTGCCTGCCCTTTGCATCCCTACACCGATCCCCGGTAATCAAGGACGAATTCCGGGTGGACTTGTCGGCGAAATCCGAGAGATGCTTGCCGACACGTCACCGCAGGAGAACGTGGAGAACCGCACCCATGGTATACTTTCAGGAGAGTTTACCCTCAACACCACAATGTGTGCCAACTGGAGTCTTTCATGGCCATTCCACCGACTCAAAGGGCAGATGACCGACGCCGCTCCGCCCGCGCGACCGTGTCGCGGCCTGTCCTCTTTGCCGGTACCCGAGGAGATGGCCTCTTGCGGCAAGGGCAGGCCGTAGATATCAGTGCGGGAGGCATTCAGATCCATACCACCCAACCGGAACTGGTCGGTCGGCACCTGGAATTAGAACTGCACCCCGAAGGCGTGCCCCAGCCGGGCAATGTCATTCTCGTGAAGGGCGAAGTCGCCCGCGTCGAGAATTTGGGAAAAGGCAAGGGCTACGCCATGGGGGTTCGCTTTCTGCAGCTTATGCCGGCGACTGAAAATACCGGCGCCCGACTGCGACCCGCGACCACCGCAGAAGCCGAGGATTTGGCGGGCTCTATACAACAACAACTCGACGCCATGGAACCGGCTGCCACCCTGGAGTTAAGTGGGGCCGCCCGCCTGGCCTCACAACAGCTCGCCAGCCAGCAACCAACCCCCCGGCCCCGTCCGACATCGACCCGAAAACCCCGTCGTTCGTGGCGCAAACTGCTGCTCGCCGCCCTCCTCCTCTTCCTCCTTCCAGCAACTCTGGTGCCCCTGGTTGCCGGACTCTACTGGGGACTCTACTCGTATCGGGGCACGCCAGAAGCACCTGCGGAAGGGGTTACCCCGCCCCTGGTGGAGATTAGCCCTCCGCCGACCGATAGCCCGACCTCGGTCTTGGATCGCCGCCTTTCGGCCATCGAATCGGAGGGCCCCGCCTATTACATCAACCGGGGAGGGTTCCTCTTGGTGCAAGGAAAAGGTCCGGCCGCCTTGCAGGCCTTCGGTGCCGCGCTCTCGGACTCCAACCTCACGCCCATGCAACGCTTCATCGCCGAACTGGGCGAGGCGCAGGCCCTGGCGATGGGCGGGCATGCGGAAGAAGCCATCGCCAAACTGGAAGCACCGGTCAGCGATCCCCAATTCGTACCCGAACCCTGGTTGGCCCTGAAAGCCGCCTTCCTCGAGGGGCTCTACAACACCCCCGAAACCAACGCATCCCGAATGCCCCTGGTCAATGCCTTCACCTTCCATCGTCACCCCGAAGGCGCGGGGCAGGGAGGGCCGGCTTCGGACGGCGAGGAAAACCCGGGTTCCCCCGTGGAAGGCACGGAGGCGCCGCGCCTGAAAATAGAAGTGGACACCAACCGCCATCTCTTGACCGTGCTGGAGGACAATGCCATCAAGGCGGTCTATCCCGTGGGCCTGGGATTCGATGGTAAGACACCCCATGGCGAATTCCGCATTACCAACAAGATCAAGAATCCCGATTGGTACAACGGAGGCAATGTCATCGAGGCGGGTGATCCCGACAATGAACTCGGTAGCCGATGGATGGGACTCTCCGACGAGGAAGGTCCGACGCCGTTGGGTATTCACGGCACCGATGACACCGCATCTATCGGAGAGAATCTGAGCCGCGGCTGCATCCGCATGCGCCCCGAAGACGTGGAAGAATTGTTCACCCTGGTGGACCCCGGCACCCCCGTACACATCCGCGCGCTTTAATCATCCCACCGCAGCAAGTTGCCATCTATACCCAACGCCCTATAGCATAGCCCCATGGACATTAAAGGCTATATCCAACGAAGTAAGGCGGCGCTGGAGCGTGGACAACAGTTCCTCCGCCATGATATCTGGCACATCGGAAAACCGGGCGAAACCATTCCCGCTGGCTTCTTTATCAAGCAGCTGCGGGTGGGAATTCTGCTGGTTCGGGGCCTGATGGAGGAAACGCTCCTGCTCCGGGCATCGGCGTTGACCTTCACCACCCTGCTCTTCATCGTGCCCTTTCTGGTCTTCATGTTTTCTTTCATCCAGACCTTCCATCTGGGAGACCACATCTATGACAAGATTTCCGGCTGGGTCGATCAGCGCATTGATCAGGTAGTAGTCGTCGTCAAAGGCTCCCAGGAACCCAAGGAAGAAGGTAGCCCGGATGCAGCACCGGCAGACGACCCGGTCTCCCCGCCGGATTCGGCGTTGGAATCCGATTTGACCGATGCGGTGGAGGACCCCTCCGAAGTAGTGGTCGCGGTCACAATCGATGATTCGGAAACGCCCGAAGGCGAGGCCGAAACCGCCCCCACGGTGGAAATCGTGGATGCGAATCCCACCGAATCGGACAAACAATTGGCCAACGATATCCTGCGCACTATTCTGCCGTCGTTCGGGTCTGACGACGAAGACCTGGAAGACCCGGTAGACTTCCTCGTGGGCCTCGTGGAGGGAAAGGCCACCGACATCAAGACCCTGGGGCTTACGGGCCTCATGTATATCCTCATCACGGTGTTGGGCCTCATGCGCAATGTGGAGTGGTCCTTCAACCGCATCTGGGGCGTGACGGAAACCCGCAATCTCCTGCGCACCTTCAGCGACTATTTCATGATTACCCTGCTCTTACCGGTCGTGGCTGCGGGCATGTTGGGCATCACCGCCGCCCTCACCACCAACGACTCTCTGGGTAGTTTCTCCATTATTCTGCGGGGCAGCCAGGTCCTGATTATTTCGCTGACCTTCGCCCTGCTCTATTATCTCGTGCCCAATACAAGCGTCCGACCCAAGTGTGCCATGATCGGTGGCCTCATGGGCGGCATCGCCTGGACCTTGACCGCCTGGGCCTATGTTACCTTCAATGTGGGACTGGCCAAGTACACCTTTTTCTTCTCGGCCTTTGCCCTCTTCCCCATGCTGCTCGCGTGGATCTACACGAGCTGGCTCATCTTGCTTTTTGGCGCCCTGGTCACCTTTGCCTACCAGAACGAAAAGACCTTCGCCCTGGAGCGTCTCGCCAGTAAAGCCAGCTACGCCTACCGCGAAGCCGTCGCCGTTCGCCTCATGATAGAAATGGCCCGTCGCTTTGGCGCGGGGGAAGGAGCCTTTTCCGTGGTGGAACTGGCAGAAGCCTGGAACGTGCCCTCCCGCCTCATCAACGAAGCCCTGGACATCCTGGTGGAGTCTCACCTCGTCACCGTGTGTTCCACCGAACCCGTGACCTACCAACCGGGTAAGGCAGCCGACAAAATTCAGATTCGCGATGTGGTCGCTGCCCTGCGGGAAAATGGTGAAGACCCCTCAGAGCTCCGGGAGGAGTCACGTTACGAATCACTCTACACGGGCCTGAACGCGGCGGAATTGGCGTATCTCGATGCGACCGTCGCAGACATGGTCGCCCAGGGATATGAAACCTATGATGCTGAAAAATAAGGTCGCCATCGTCACGGGAGCGGGCCGGGGTATTGGCCGGGCCATCGCGGAACAATTCGCCGATCAGGGATGTCACATCGCCGCCCTGGCGCGAAGCCCGGAGGAAATTGAAGAGACCATCGCCCTCGTGGAAGCACGGGGGTGTCGGGGTGTCGCCATTCCCTGCGATGTGGCAGACGCCGAATCGGTCCGGAAGGCGGTTGCGCTGGCCATCGAAACCCTGGGCCCCATTGATATCCTGGTGAACAACGCCGGGGTCGCCTGCTTCAAGCCCTTCATGGAGCTGAGCCTTGCGGATTGGGAATCGACCATGGCGGTCAACCTTACGGGCACCTTCCTCTGCACCCAGGCGGTATTGCCAGGCATGATTGCCCGTGGCGCAGGAAAGATCATCAATATATCGAGCGTATCCGGACTCAAGCCCATTGCGGAGCAGAGTGCCTATTGCGCGGCGAAGCATGGGGTGAATGGCCTCACCAAGACCCTTGCCCTGGAACTCCAGGCCCATGGCATCGGCGTCCACGCCATTTGTCCAGGGGGCGTGGTGACCCGCCTCGCCAACGAGGCCATGCCCGACCGCGACAAGACCGACTGGATGCTCCCGGAAGACGTGGCCCATACGGCCCTGTTCCTGGCCACACAGAGTGAACGGGCCACCACTGACATCATTCATATCCGCCGTTTCGAGAGCAGCCCGCTTTGATAGGCCTGTTGCGCTTAACATGGGCCGATTTTGGATGCGCTCCAAAAGTCTCCTTTATGGGGTTCCAGAACAGGTCAAAACACACCACTCCAGGGTGCCACGGGCAGGCCCGCAAGGGTTTGCCCGTGAGAGAGAATGCATCTCCAAAGACCCCGACCCGTAGTGAATACCACACGGGCAAGTCCTGCCGGCCCGGTCCGTGGCACCCGACCGTTCATAAGGGATTCAACACGAACCCCCTTCTTCAACTGGCCACCGTGGGTAGGCGCCCATGACATTCCCCCGCTCCGAGACGACCCAGGGCAATCTGACCCCGCCCGTCCACCTGGAGGGCACGGTAAAGCGCATCGTTTTTGAAAGTGCGGACACCGGCTTCATGGTGGCCCGCCTCGAAGTGGAAGGCCAGGTGGACCTCGTTACCTTCGTGGGCAATCTGCTGGCCGTTTCCGAAGGCGAAATGGTGCGTCTCACAGGCCAGTGGGTGGAAGACAAGAAGTTTGGCCGTCAACTCCGGGTGGAGACCTTTGAAAGCGTCGTACCTTCGACGGTCGCGGGTATCGAAAACTACCTGGCCTCGGGCCTTATCGAAGGCATTGGCCCCACCTACGCCAAGCGCCTCGTAGAAAGTTTTGGCACGGACACCCTCCGCGTCATCGACGAAGAGCCCCACCGCCTCCGCGATGTGCCCGGCATTGGGAAAAAACGGGCCCTCCAAATCCGCGAGGGGTGGGCCGAACAGCGTGCGGTCCAGTCCATCATGATCTTCCTCCAGGGCCATGGCATCACGGCCTCTCAGTCGGTCAAGATTTACCAACAATACGGCGACGGCGCCATGGCCATCTTGCGCAACAACCCCTACCAGTTGGCCGAGGATATCAGCGGCATCTCCTTCAAGGGTGCCGACAAGATCGCCATGGAGATGGGTATCGCCAAGGATGCCGATGAACGCCTGGAGGCCGGGGTCGCCCACGTGCTGCAGCAGGCCACCGTCCATGGCCACCTCTTTTTACCCGCCACCGAGCTGCTGGAAGAATCGGTTCGCCT
>JAUIMA010000258.1 GCA_030432675.1 Candidatus Hydrogenedentota bacterium
CGACGGTCAGGTGCCGGCAAGCTTGATCGAGGCGTCCAATGCCGTCGTTCCTCGCGTCAGGCGCTGGTTGGCGGCGGTCGTCGGGGTGGCCATGATCTCGAGCGGGAGGCGTCGGGTTCCTACCGGCAATCCTACCGGCAGGCCGCGGGGCCGTCTACGGGCCGCTTGAAAATACCGGTTTCCACCAGGTTCTCCCGGTACATGACTTGTTTGAGTCCGGAGACACTGACAGCACGAAGTTTCATGGTGAATTCCTGTAGTTCGCCGATGGATTCCGGGGTGAATAGGGAGTAGTCCTTACCCTAACAACCCCTTATGCAGACCTGCAAGCAGACAGCGACGGACAACTTTTATCCCCCGTAAGTGACGTGTTACCGTACAACGGTTCGGACAGTTCAACCCACTCGTGGTCTGATTCGAATACAGGGGTGTTTATTTCGCCAGAGCAGTTCATTCGATCCGCCGAAGCATTCCCCTCCCAGGAGGGGAGTTCATATTAGAAGTGAGTTTTTCGCAACAAATTATTAGGCCATCAGTATGATTCGAACCATTAGGAAGAGTTTAGTCATGTCCGTTTCGATACGCCACTTGCTGTGCTTGCTGATATTTCTGCCTGCGCTTACGACATGGGGTGAAGACCTTCGCGTCAGGGCCGAGGACGCCCTGGAGAAAGCCCTCACGGCCATGGCAACCTATCAGCGCCATGGGGGTTGGGCTACGGCCTGGAGCAAAGACGAAGGGGTGGTCTGGGGCGAATTCCTGCCTATCCCCGAGACGTGGATCACGGTGCAGGCCCCGGCCACGCCGAAAATCGCGGGTGTTTATCTGCGCGCCGGAAAAGCGCTTGAAGCGCCCCGTTGGATCGCTGTCGCCGGAGAAGCCCACGCCGCACTCCGCCGAATCCAGTCGGCCGAAGGGGGCTTTCCCCACGAGGGTCCCCCAGTCGAAGGGAATACGAAGCGGGGGACTTTTGACGATGGCACCACGACGGATTCGCTCCAGTTTTTTCTGGATTGGTGGCATCACACGGGGTCCCAGAAAGATCGTGATGCCGTAGACCGCGTAGGCGAATTCCTGCTTATGGCCCAGTATCCCGATTCCGGTGGATGGCCTCAGGCTTATCCGCCGCCCAATAACTACGGGCGCTGTATCACCTTTAATGACGGCAACTACAGCAATATCATGAGTGCCTTGTTTGCCATGCATCGCGAGACAGGCGACGTGCGCTATCGGGACGCCGCCCTGCGTGGCGCAGAGGGAATTCTGAAGTTACAGGGAATTGGTGAGGAATCCATCTGGGCCCAGCAATACGACCCGCAGACCCTGGAGCCTGCCTGGGCACGCAAGTTCGAACCACCGGGATACACACCGGCTGAGTCGTCTGCCGTGTGCAATACCCTGGTCGAAGTCTTTGTCGAGACGGGGGATGAACGCTATATGGAGGCCTTGGGTCGTGCCCTGACCTGGTATGAGGGACACAAGTTGCCCAACGGGAAATATGCCCGACTCTATGAGCCCGGCACCCAACGACCGGTCTATGGCCGGCGGGACAAGGCGGTCAAGGTCTATGATTTTGCCGATGCCTGTGACGGGTACGGATGGCAGGGAACCTGGTATCCTACGGCGGCGAAGCAGGCCTGGGACGCTTATCGCACGCAGGGGAAGGACGCATTTCTGGAAACCCGTCGTCGCCCGAAAACAGCGAACTACGTGGCGCCGAAGGACGAGACCATTCAGGGAATCTGTGATCGCCTTGGAGACGACGGGCTGTGGACGCGGAAGCCCAACAGCACGCAGCTGGGATTCTATGAGAAAAACGGAGTGTCCGCCGAGGTGCCCATGGTGCTGGCGCGTGACTTCAATACCCACGTGACCCAGCTCTTAGACTATCTGCAAGCAACGGCGACGCCGTAGCACTATTGAGCCACGCAACTCTGGTTGCCGCCGTTGTCCGCTGCGGAGGCGAGTGCGGCTTCCAGAGTCGTCAGTAATTCAGCGGCATTTGCGTTGCTTGTTGAGGTGCTCGCCAGGCCGATACTGACCGTGCATTTGAAGTGGGCATCTTTGTGGTGAAAGACATGGGCTTCAATCGTTCGGCGGAGGTCTTCCAGGAGGGGGAATACCGTTTCGATGGCCTTGTCTTCGAAGAGGACAGCCACCCGCTCGTTGCCATAATTTCCCGGAAGGTCAGTCCGCTCCAGGTGACGGGCCAACGCGTCGCATAGGTCACTGAGTACGATAACCCCGGCGATAGGCCCGTGCTGTTCCCGAATCGCTCCAATGCCGTCCAGCGCGATTAGAGCGGCCGTAACCGGCTTTTCTCCTGCGTGGGCCACCGCACGGTCCAGTTCTTTGGACCAGTCATCGCGGGTCAACAGTCCGGTGTCTTTGTGAATGCTGTAAAGATGGTGTACATCTTTGTGGAAGCGGGCTTCCACTTCGTCAAGCAAGACAAACTTAAAGAGCACATTGCCAATAAGAATGCGATCGCCGTGGCGCAGGATGGTGCTCGTAACCGGTATGTTATTGACAAAGGTGCCATTGCTCGACTCCAGGTCGGTGATGACAACGGTCTCCTGACCATACTCGGCATTCCGGGTAAGGCGGGCATGTACCCGTGAAATCAACGGCGATTTGATGGTCATGTCCGCCTCGGGGGAGCGACCCAACGTAAGGGATTCCCCCGTGATTTCCACTTCCCTTCCCAACTCCCAGCCATCCAGGCAGATAAGGCTGGAACGCAAGGGTCCGGCTGCGCCACGGGGAGGCGCCCCGGCATTGTCGAATAGCATGGTCGCATGGGCATCATCATCAGACTCGGTCACGTCGGGGGCCGGCGGACTGTCGGGCGTGGGGGGCGCTGCGTTCGGCTGAAGTCCCAGTCCCTCCAGGCTCATGCCGCCGGACGGCGCCGCTTCGGCGTCGTGCGCGTGAAGGTGGCGTGCCGCAGCCGCTTCGAAGTCACTGCGGGTGCAGAGAAAGGTCTTGACGCTCACATTGGGGCATGCCTGGCGCACAGCGGCCAGGGCTTCATCGTTTAACGGGTTTACCATGGCCAGGGTGAGGCTCTTGCCCAGCCGGTCGATGGGGAGAAGCCGATAGCGAAGACAGAGCACAGCGGGAACCAATTGCACGGTATCACTGTCAATCTGATAGTCCTGCAGACTGAGGCGCGGGGTCTTTACCCGTTTAACGAAAAACTCCGAAAGCGCCGCTTCATCCAGAAAGCCCAGGTCTACCAAGGCCTGCGCCATGTCCTTGCCCAATGCCTGTGCCGCCTGAAGCTGGGCGCTCGTAATGAGCCCATGCTGAAGGAGCATGGCCCCCAGCCGGTCGGTAGAGGGCATGCTTTCGGATTCTCTTGGAGGCTCAGGTGTTGTCATATTGAATGGTAGTCACTTCCTGCCAATTCCCAGGGGAGCTCATCGCCCCTGTCCCGATATAATACCACTCCACAGGGAACTTCTACGAATCAGGGAGCGGCGGGTGCAGCCCTGTCGGCGTGGATAGCGGTTGGGATGCCCATGAGGGTTGCGCCCTCCCAGCCCGCCTGAGCAGCCAGGTAACGACCATCATGGGCCGGGTTTCCGATACGGTGGACGATACCCTGAAAACGGCGCGGAAAAGAAAGGTTCATGGTGGCGAATTGCCGAATATTCAAGGGGTCATCCCCTACAACGCCTAAGGTCTTCAAACCATACTGGTCGAAGAACCGGATACCTTGTGTAACCCGCCACTGGTCATACTCCGTGGCGCCCTGATGCCACCAGTCCAGGATGACAACGTCTTTGGGCAAGTAGGCGGCCGCCCCGTTCGCATCGAGCCCATAGGCCTGCTGAAAGGGATTAAACTGGTCGCCCCACATATAGACGTCGGCCCGTTTGTCGAGGTGTCGCACGATGTCGTAACTTTTCTGAACCGCATCGGCGAGCAACAGGGCATTGGGCATTTCCCGGGCAATACAGCGGCTGTCCTGGTTCAGGTAGCCGGTTCCCGTCTGTCCGATGTGAATCCCGGTTGGCGACAGGTAGGTATAGACTTTCGTCAGGATCTGTTCTGTCAAGAGCCAGACACCGGTATCGGAGGGGCAACTGGCACCGGTTACCGCGAGAGAATGATCTACTACGTCGGCCGTGACAAGGAGGGTTTCGTCCGTCTGCACCGGTGCCTTCCCTTTGAGCTGAATGACGGGGGGGGCGAGTGACTCGATTTCAAAATCCCGCTCTACTCGGAGCACCTTGTAGCCTTTACCAGTTCGAATCTGCGGGGTGGTACTTTCGTTCACAATAATCCGGTCAAAGGGCAAATGAATACGCCGCAGTGCATCCACCACAACCGGAAACTCGATCAGGTGTTTTCCTTCAAGAAAATTGGGGTCGATACGGGCAGTCAGGGTGTCGCTTCCGAAAGTCTCCAACAGGGGTATGGGGTCAATGAAACGTGATCGGCAGTAGGCGAACGCTCCGGTAAGCAGAGGCTGTATCTCCGTGTCCTCTACATCGGGATACAGGGAGGAAGGGAGGAATATCTGATTGATACGCAGTTGGGCAAGCTCATCAATGGTGTGCCTGAATTCCTCATCGAAACTTTCCAACGAAAGCACGGAAGCTCGGGTGGGGAGAGTCGGCTCGTCGACAATGGTCGTGGTGGAAAGTGCGCTGTCCTCCGCCAGCAATTGAAGTAACGTATCCAGGCCGTAAAGTGCCCCCGGGGCCTGGCGACCGGCGACGATAATGCGGCCAGGCTCCACGATGATGGCGTAACCCTCGCGGTGCTTTGGTACCCGATCGCGGATGGAGTCGGCCGGTTCGCGAAACTCTGAGTCATCCCCGCGCAACTCGGGAATCGGCGTGGCCAGGAGGTCCGTCTCCAGTGCCAACACATACACGTGGCCCACTCCGTCCCCCTCCAATGCACCGGTCTGCTCTGACCACCGGACAAAAAGTGCGTCATCCAGCGATTCGTCGAAAATGCTGTCTGCCGTGTTGAGTGTCCAGTTCCCGGTCAGTTGCACGCGGGTGTTGTCACTGGTGCCCAGTTGCTTGGGTCTCGGAAAAAGGCGGTCGTGAGGACGGGAACTGTTTTGCAGCGCCACGGCCTCATCAATGGCATGGGTCATTCCCTCTTTCAACCTTTGATAGGCCTGCGGTGAATCGTCGAAGCGATTCAAGTGCACCGCGTGGGCTGTCGTCGCCACCAGTTGGGCATACGCATCGGCCGCGCGGGAAGGGGGGATGGTCGGCTGGGTCTGTGACAGGAGGGCCGTGAGTTCTGCTCGGCCGTCCCCTTGGTACAGCAGCCCATCCAATTCCACCCGTCCCCGGTAGGGCCAAAGCACCTTTCCGTGAAGGGTGTAGGCGGTGTCGGGATAGCTTTCTCGGGGGATGACAAAGGGATGGCCCAGACGAACCGCTAGCTGCCCGGCCACCTCGCCGCCCTGCGTCAACAAGGTGACTTCTCCCGGGTCCAGCCCTTCCAGGTTGCCCACCACCGTGGGATCGCCCCAGGTGACGGCATAGCCGGTATCCGTAGGGTGGTAGTCGAATTGCAGCACATCTTTCAGGCGGGGGATTACCGCCTTCAGCGCATCGGCATTGGCTGCGGGTGCCAGCGAGAAGCCCCAACGCCCCTGGCCATTTCCAACTTTCAGGAGCAGTTGGTTGCGCCCCGCTTCAAGGGGGAGTCGAAAGTAATTGTCGTTGGGGCGAAGCGCACGGCCCGTGTGGACCCGAAAAATCTCCTGCCCGTTCACCCAGATGCGCACACCGTCGCTACTGCCCAAGCCCATAAGCCGATCCACCGCCACGTCACTGTCGATCCAGCACGCGGCATAGGCCACCTGGTCTGTCGTGGGTGAAAGAAAGTCTCCCAGGAAGAACAAATCATGGGATGCCGAAGCTTCCGTCCAGGTGCGTGACGCACCATCGGGGCCCTTCAGGCGAAGTCCAGGGTGGGGGGCAACCGACTTTTCTCCGCCGACTTCAGGCAGGTAGTCCGTGTAAAAACCCGTGCAATCGCCGCCGTGCATCCACGCCTCGGCATCGGACGCTATGGCCTCTGCACGATTGGGGAAGGGGCCACAAACAAGCCAGTGCTTCAGATACTCGCCATCCTTCAGGTCGTCCAATTGATAGACATAATCATGGGATTGGCCGGCTGCGGCCCGAGGGGTGGGAAGCAGCGACAGCGCGGCGAAGAGGAAGAGAAAGACCGGGCCACTAATAGGGAGGACTCGGGCAATAGTAAGGACGTTCATGGACTTCCCAGTGGAGCGTTAAGTTCCGGTCAAGGGGTGCAATGGAATCGCTCTCACTCTATAGGGAGCGTTATAGGTCCGTCAAGCCATAGGGTGTACGTTTAATTCCTACGGGTGGCTGCGGTAGAGTAGGGGATGTGGGCCCGGCAAATTCCTTTCTGCAACGGGTCTCTAATGAACCTTACATTGCGGGCGAGGGCGCCCGAGTGAACGAAAGTACCTATGATATTCATCTGCCCTCACTGCGAGCAGAATCTTCAGATTAGACCTCAGTTTCTGGGGTTCCGCGGCTACTGTAAAAAGTGTGGCGGGCGCATCGCCCTGATCGGGGAACGAAACATGCTGAATGCCCAGCGGGCGCAGGCGCTACCCCCCCGGGAGGCGACACCCCTTTCGTCGGCACCTGTCGCGGCCGTCGCGTCTTCCGATGCCTTTGAGTCGCGTCTCGACGAAGCGTTGGATGACATCCATGCCTGGGACGATGAAATCGCCCAGGAGATTGGGATGCAGTCGCAAAGTGCGCCCCCGACGTCTGATCAGCTTGCACGCCTGGTAGAACTGGGCGCCACGGAAGGTCAGCTCAGTCATTTGAAGACGAAGGGGGACGCCATTCGTCTGATAGAAGTGTTACAACCACCGCCAACGGAGGAGCAACTGAAAATCCTGCGTTCCTTTGGGGTTACGGATGAAGAGCTATCCTTCCTGACGACGGAAGGGGTGGCCCAGGCGATGATTGAAGAATACGAAAGTGACAACGACAACGCCGAGTTTGAGAGCGATTACTAAAAGAGGCCCGCAGAATTGCGTGGCGGCCTGGGAGAGCTAAATTGGCTGGGTTACGATATGCGGTCCATGCCTATGCATGGACAAATAGTTGGAGCAATGACACCCTCGACATCATCGACAAGGCGAAGGCCCTGGGCTTTGATTTGGTGGAAGTGCCCCTTATGGAAATCGATAAGGTCGATGCCGCTGCCATTAAGGCCCGCGCGGATGACGTGGGCATTGCCTTGTGTACCTCGACGGCCTGCTCGGAGGCAACGGACCCCACGGGTGAAGATGATGCGGTCAGGAAAGCGGGTAGCGACTATCTGAAGCAATGCATCAAGGCCACCGCAGAGATGGGGGGGACCGTCTTTACGGGGGTCACCTACTCCGCTATCGGCAGAAAGATTACGGGGCGTCCCGGGGAAGCTTATTGGGAGCGGGCGGCGGGCGTCATGAAAGAAGCCGCCCGATATGCTCAGGACCATGGGGTGACCCTGGGTATCGAGGCCATCAACCGCTATGAGACTTTTCTCATTAATACGACGGACCAGGCCCTCGCCCTCATGCAACGTATTGACGAGCCCAACGTGCGGGTTCACCTGGATGCCTATCACATGAACATTGAAGAGTCAGATTTCTACGGGCCCACAAAGAAGGCCGCGCCGCACTTATGCCACTTTCACCTCAGCGAGAGTCATCGGGGCACTCCGGGGACGGGGGTAGTCGATTGGGATGGCATCTACAAGGCCTTGGGCGAGACAAAATACGATGGAATTGTGGGGCTGGAGTCCTTCGAAAGTGTGTCGCCCGCCATGGCTGCCGCGACCTGCATGTGGCGTTCGCTGGCCGATTCCAGCGATCAACTGCTGCGCGATGGCTTGGCCTATCTGAAGACCCTTGAATCCAAACACTATCGCTAAGTGAAGGGGCCGATTGCGCCTCTTCCCGGAGAACAGAATACCCCATGCTTCAATTCATTTGTCCTGCATGCAAGCAAGTGTTGCGCATCGCCCCCAAGCACCTGGGGCAACGGGGGAGCTGCAACAAATGCGGCAAGCGCATCGCCCTCATCGGCTCGGAAAACGACCCGGCCCCTCAGATGGCGAGCCTCGTCGAAGAGCTCCCCGTCGCTACGTCGGATGAACCGGCGACCGAGGCGCAGAAAGAGTATCTTCGTCGGCTCGGCGCGCGGGAATCGGAGTTGGTCGATCTGGACAAAGCCACGGCATCTCACCGCATCGACGCCCTGAAAGAGGAGCATCGAAAGCAGGAACCGCCCACTGAGAAGCAACTTGCCCACCTGGAGCGTCTAGGTGCACCCCCAAATCGGATCGCCGCCATCCTCAGTCAGGCCGACGCTTCCTCACTCATCGAGGCCATGCATTTGCGCCCCACCCGCGTCCAGATAGAGCTACTCCATAAGTTGGGCGCGACGGGTGCCCAGATCGCCCGGCTGAAAACCAAGGCCGATGCGTCCGATCTAATCCAGGAGTATGGCGGCTGAACGTGGGGGATATACCTGTTTCTTGCACCGATTTGGAACGGAAAACTTGCTCCGCTCGATCTGTGACGAAAAACTGACGATCTGGCTTGCATTCCTGGCTTTTTGTGGTATAGTTCGTGAGGTCAGCCGATACCCGCGAGAGACAGCGACGGACGTCATTCCTGAGGCTGAAATCCCTAATGTGTGTCCCCAACGACGGGCAACCCCCTCCTACTCACT
>JAUIMA010000259.1 GCA_030432675.1 Candidatus Hydrogenedentota bacterium
GCAGAATGACGTGCCCCTTGGGATGGTAGAGAAGACGTTAACCTTACAATGGCGCGTCCCAGATGCCGAACGCCTCAGGTGGGCACAGGAGCGCCTCGACGCCCTTGATGGCGCGCTGCCCCATGCGCGCCCCGATATCTATGCCCAAGAGGCGCTCTTTCTCCATGAACGTCAGCAGACGGAGCTCAAGCTCCAGGCCATCCGTATCGGTGACCTCAGCATTGCTACCTTGCCCAACGAGGTCTACGCCATTACGGGGCTGAAATTAAAAGCGCAGGCTCCATTAGGCACCCACTTCAACATTGAATTGGCCAATGGTTCTGTTGGTTACATCCCTCCACCCGAGCAACACGCGTTGGGAGGCTATACCACCTGGCCTGCGCGTACCGCCGGGCTGGAGGTTCAGGCGGAGCCGATCATCGTGGAGACCCTGCTTAGCTCCCTGGAAGAAGTGACCGGCCAATCCCGTAGCTCCCTAGCACATAAACCGGGTGTCTACACCGAAGCCGTTCTGGCTCGGAATCCCCTGGCCTACTGGCGGCTCGACGAAATCGAGGGGCGGGTAGCCCACAACGCGGTGGATGGTGGCCCGGAGGGCAAACTGACCGGCGGCGTCGCCCTCTATCTCCCCGGTGTGGGCAGTGGCTCGGGCAATGGCGCCGAGGAAGCACTCCGCCCCTCCGCCTTTTCCAGCCCCGATCAAATCAATCGGGCCATGCACTTTGTGGCCGATGGCACCTTAAAAACACCTCACGTAAATCTGGCAGGAGACTTTTCCATCACTCTCTGGTTCTGGCTGGGAGACCCCAGTGGTGTCAGCATACGCGACGGCGAATTGGTCCTACTCCCCAATGGGAAGCGCGTGGCATACTCCATGGATGAAACGGGAACAAGCCGTTTGACCCTATCAGGCGTCTTCGACAACGCCGTTCCCACACCGGGTAATACCCCCCTCGAACCGGGCGCATGGCATTTGATGACACTTACACAGCGGGGAGAGACCCTTTCCCTCTTCGTCAATGACGGGGATAGCCCCGAAGTCTCGCCCTTAAACGTAGCACCCTCCGGAGAAGCAGAAATCCGCTTCGGAAACGGACTGGAAGGGAAGCTCGATGAAATCGCGCTGTTCCCCCACGCACTTAGCACCGAGGACCGCAAGGAGCTATGGGTAGCCTCGGACATGGCACGACAACAACAGCAGGCTCGCGCCCGTGACCGGAAGGCAGAAGAGGCGTTGGCCGCATTGTCGGACCCTCCCAGATTCCCGGATTCCTATGGCGAAGCCACCAACACCCTCAATCCACGCGTTTACGCCCCATTGAACACCCCCACTCCCGGCATGCTACTGGAAGGCAGCACCCAACTCAGTCGCGCCGGTTATGCGGCCATTCAGTCCGGTCGAATTCGAGCCTCCGCTCCCGCTCCAGGTGCTTCCTACAGTGTGGCTTTCTGGTTTAAGAACACCCTCGCCAATACCATCCGACCCGTGACGGCGTACCTCTTTTCGCGCGGCCCTGAGGGCGATTCCGCTGCACCGGGTGACCACCTGGGCATTGGAGGCTCGTTCCGAAATCAGGCCGGGCGGCTGATCCTCTTTAACGGGAATGGGGCCGACGAGGTAATTGCGGGTGAGACACTGATTCCACCCAACACCTGGAATCACGTGGTACTCGTTCGGGATGGCAATCGTGTGAAGGCATGGTTAAACGGTGAGACTACACCCGAGTTTGATGCCGAAATCACGCCCACGGCACCGGAAAGCAGCACATTTTTTCTGGGTGCACGCAGTGACCGCTTTGCACCCCTCATGGGTTTCATGGCGCAGTTCTCCCTGTTTGATCGCGCCCTGACCTCCGCCGAGGCCCAGTCTCTGCACAGGGCTTCCGGACAGCCCGTCGGCATAATAGCGTCAAATACCGTTGACCAGGTCGCCCAACTAGACGCTCCCCCCCTCGCTCCCGATGAAGCACGCCAGTCCATTCACGTACCTGACGGCTTCACGGTCGATTTGGTGGCTTCTGAGCCCCAAGTCCTGGATCCCGTGGCTTTCGACTGGGATGTTGAGGGACGCCTCTGGGTAGTCGAAATGGCCGATTACCCGCTGGGACTCGATGACACGGGCGCGGCGGGTGGCCGGGTTCGCGTACTTGAAGATAGGGATCAAGATGGCACCTATGAGCGCAGTACGCTTTTCGCCGAAGGCCTCAATTTCCCCACGGGCGTACTGACCTGGCGCGATGGCGTAATTGTGACCGCGGCTCCGGACATCGTATTTTTACGTGATACCACAGGGGATGGCCGGGCCGACGAGCGGGAAGTGCTCCTTTCCGGACTCAGTGAAGGCAATCAGCAGTTGCGGGCCAATGGATTGCGCTGGGGCCTGGACAATTGGGTCTATGTGGCGGCAGGGGGACACCATGGCAAGTATGCGCTGGACACCAAGCTTCGCTCGACCCGGGCGGGCACGGACACGGTAATCGGCAGCCGGGACTTTCGCTTTAACCCCGACACGGGTGTGGTGGAGCCCCAGAGCGGCCCCACCCAGTTTGGCCGCAACCGTGATGACTGGGGCCATTGGTTTGGCACGCAAAACTCCAGACCGCTGTGGCACTATGCGCTTCCGGACCACTACCTGCAGCGAAACCCCTACTACGCCGCCCCCGACGGGCAGGTTCAGGTACTCGGCGAAGTCGGGGCCCCGGTGTATCCCGCGAGTGCCTTGCAAAAACGCTTTCATGACTTTAAGGCCTCCGGACGCTTTACCTCAGCCTGCAGCGGCATGATATATCGGGATTCTCTGCTTTTCCCCGCCGAAGAAATGAACGGTTTCGCCTGCGAACCTTTCCACAATTTGGTCCAACGCATAGCCTTGCAGCCCGAAGGTGTTACCTTTCACGGGGAACGGGCGGGTCTCCCCGATGGGCCCGATTTCTTTGCCAGCACAGACCGCTGGTGCCGCCCGGTGATGGTGCGGACGGGACCCGACGGTGGCCTGTGGGTCGCTGATATGTACCGCTACATGATTGAACACCCTCAATGGCTCCCGGATGAAGGAAAAGCGGAACTCCTCCCTTTCTACCGCAAAGGCGAGGACAAGGGCCGTATATATCGTGTACGGGCCGAGGGAGAAGCGCTACGTCCCATACCCATATTGGCGGACATGGACAATCGCACCCTGGCTCTGCAGTTGGCCTCGCACAATGGCTGGGTCCGCGATAAGGCACAGCAACTCTTGCTCTGGCGCGATGGACAGGATGCCGCATCCAGCTTGAATCACCTCCTTTCTGAGTCGGGTCCTCTGGGCCAGATACATGCACTCTGTACGTTGGATGGATTGGGACTACTGACATCGGAGCATATTGTTGTTGCGCTTTCCACTCCAAATTATCCGGGCGTACTCGAGAACGCGTTACGTCTGGCGGAACGCCATGCCACACCACAGGTCGTTTCGGCGGCATGCAAGCTTGTAGACAGTCCCGACCCCAAAGTGCGGCAACAGCTCGCCTTCAGCCTGGGGGCCTTTTCGCCCACGCCGAACGTCGCCGATGCGCTCGCCGACCTCCTCCTCCAAGATCATGGAGACACCTTTATACAAGCCGCCGCCCTTTCATCGGCCCTTCCCCATCAGGAAGCGCTCACCGCCACCCTGGTAAACCGCAATGACTCGGCCCTTCCGGCCATCCGCCAGGTATTGGCAGAGATGGCCCTCGCGGCGGGAAACGACGCCTCCCTGAGCACATTGCTGGTACCCACCCTGAAAACGGCCCAGTCCACTATGGCACAAGCGCAGGTGGAAGCCGCTGTCACGCTTCTGGACCTCATCGAACAGCGGGGCCGAACGATCAACGACATTTCGACCGACACAGCCACGCACTACACGGTGGTACGCGACACCGCACAGCGCACCTTGACTAACAACGAGCGGTCGACAGCGGAACGTATTGCAGCCGCGACAGTGCTCGCCCGGTTACCGGAAGAGAAAAATCTTGTGGTGGAATACCTTGCGACCCAACTGGATGCACTTGGGAGCCCGGACGAGCTTCGTAGTTGCATTGTCGCGTTGGCCCGTAGTGAGGATAGCCGGGTACCCGGATTGATGATCGACGCCTGGCCCGGCCTCCTTCCCCAGGCACGGGAGCAGGTCGTGGACATGCTCCTTGCAAATCGCGGGTGGACCGTAGCCTTGCTCGACGGGTTGGAGAACAATCAGATTCGTGGGACAGATCTTAGCCCCGTCCGACGGACCCACCTGCTCAACCATCCAGATAAGGAGATCCAGTCCCGCTCCAAGACCCTTTTCACCCGGGAAGACAACCCCGAACGGGCGGCCGTCATTGCCGCCTATCAGCCCGCCCTTACCCTTACCGGAGATCCGAAACGGGGACGGGCCCTCTATGCCGAATCCTGCGCACCCTGCCATGCCCTTGACGGCATGGGACTCGCCATCGGACCGGACTTGCGCACGGTGGCGTCCCATCCGAAGGAGAAACTGCTGGCCAATATACTGGACCCAAATCTGGACATTCAGCCGGGCTACCACGCCTACAATTGTGAACTGGAAGACGGTGAGAATCTCTTTGGTCTGATTGCCTCAGAAAACGCCACAAGCATCACTATGAAACTGCCCGGAGCCAAATTACGCACCATTCTCCGCAGCGACATCTATCTGCTGGAGAGCACCCGAATTTCCATGATGCCTGATGGCTGGGAAGCCACGATGAACCCTCAGGCCATAGCCGATCTCATCGCATTTCTGAAAGCGCCACAGTAGAGCGCCGATACGGCGTTCAACGCCTCCTGACAAAAGAACGGCGACCAACACTCCGTGGAGCGTTGGTCGCCATTTTCACTTGTGGAAAGGATCAGGTTTTTCGGCTGTAGACCGAGCACCCCAACAAGGCCAACATGGAAAGCCCAAGCAGGAAGACATCACCCAGAATATTCTTCAGATCAAAGGGCTCCATCTTCTTATTGTTACAACAGCCCGCTGGTGTATTCGGGACTGAACTACCCACTTCGGCGCGGCTCAACATACCATCATTGTCCGTATCGATTTCGTTGAACTGCGTCATCGTCAGACCACTATAGATCGCGGCAGCTTCGTTAAAGCTGAGGAAGTCATCGTTGTTGTTATCACCTCCGTCGAAACCATTGCGCAGTGCTCGGATGATGTCGGCTGACGTGTCGCCACCGTCGTCTTCTTCTTCGCCCAGTTCAACCCGGCTCAGCGCCTGGCTCTTGTCGGCGTCGAGGCGATCGAATTCAAGGGCAGTCAGCGTTGCTCTGATGCTAACCGCTTCTTCATAGCTGAGACCGCCACTCGTGTCGCCGTCTCCATCGCTGAAGCCAGCCAGTAGTTCAGCCGCGATGTCATCCAGATTTCCGCCTTCGCCCAACTCAGAGCGGTCGAGAAGATTATCCAGGTTGACATCCAGGCGGTCGAAGTTAAGCGGCGTGAGCGTAGCTCGGACCGTCACCGCCTCCTCGAAGGTCAGGAAGGTATCACTGTTTCCATCTCCTGTCTCGAAACCGGCCAGAAGCTCTGCGGCAATGACAGCCAGGTCATCCCCTTCGGCCAATTCTGCCCGATCCAGACCACCACTCAGATCCACATCAAGGCGGTCATAGTTCAACGGAGTAAGGGTATCGAGGACCGACGTGGCTTCGGAGGTCAAAAGCACACCGTCCAAATTCTGATCCCCATTGCTGAACCCATTCAGCAGCAAGGCCGCCACGAGGGCAAGGTTGTCGCCATCGCCCAACTCACTCGTGGAGAGGAGACCGTCCCGACTGGTGTCCAATCGATCGAAGTTCAACGGTGTCAGGGGCATATAGATAGCCTGGGCTTCCTCGAAGCTCAGCATCTCATCGTTGTCCCCATCGCCCGTGTCGAATCCGGCGAATAACTCGCGTGCAATAGTGGCCAGGTCATCCCCTTCCGCGAGTTCCGAACGCGACAATTCACCGTCACCGTCCGTATCCAGCCGCTCGAAACGCAAGGTGGACACGGTAGCATCGGCCATTAGCGCTTCCTCCAGCGTGAGGCCACCACTCTCGTCACCATCCTCTTCCGCGAAGGCATCCAGCATAAGCTGCGCACTACCTGCCAGGTCATCGCCATCTCCAAGCTCATCCCGCTCCAGGGTGCCATTGCTGCTCGTATCCATGCGCCCGAAGGGAAGGGGCGTCAGTGTGGGATCGACCCCCCGAGCCTCATCCATGTTCATCCGCATGTCATCGTTGAGATCACCCATATCGAAGCTACCGAGGAGAATTCCTGCCGTGGTGGCCACTTCAAGCCCTTCTCCCAGCTCGATACGGGAGAGTTGACCTGTATCGTCCACATCCAGCGCGTCAAATTCCAACTCGGACGTCTCGCTATCCACCGTCCGCACTTCAACGAGGCTCAACGCATCATTGGAATCCTCGTCCGCATCGTCGAAGTTCATCAGCAGGGTGTCCGCCACATCGGGTAAGCTACGGCCCTCTCCAAGTTCCGTCAACACAAGCTGCCCGTCGTTGTCTCCATCTATCCAGTCAAATCGCAGGGGTGAGGCACCCTCGTTAAAGACACTGGCCTCTGGCAGGCTCATCATCATGTTCTCATCCAGATCCGCCTCCTCGAAGCCCGAAGCCAACTCGAGCACCAAGCCGTAGACTTCATCTCCTTCGCCCAACTCCAGCCGTGTCAGCACACGGTTATGGTCACTGTCCAAACCATCAAATTCACGGTAGGTCAACTGGGTATCCACGCCTTCGGCCTCGGCCAGCGTCAAATCACCACTTGTATCCCCGTCTCCATCATCAAATCCTTCAAGCAGGAGTTCCGCGACGAGGGACAATGAGCGCTCGCTGCTCAACTCGGAGGCATCCAGGCGCCCATCCAGATTGGTATCCAAGCGGGCAAAACGGAGTGGCGTCAATTCGGCATTAAACCCGAGCGCCTCGGTCATGCTCAGGAAGGAGTCATCATTGGTGTCCCCTGCTGCAAAATCAGCCAGCACGGAGACGGACAGAACATAAACTTCATCCCCTTCACCCAATTCTTCGCGGGACAGCAGGTTGTCATTATCGAGATCAAAACCATCAAACTGCGCGGCCGTTAACGTTTCCACGAACACCCGTGCTTCGGCAGCGGACAGTCCCTCATCCTCGTTAATATCCGCCGCATTGAAGGAGTCCAGCAAGGTAGTAGCAATAGCGACGAGGTCTTTATTGGCGCCTAACTCCTCGGCTTGCAGGAAGCCATCATTATTGGTGTCCAAGCGGGAGAAGCGCAGCGGCGTCATGCTGGCATTGGCCGCGACCGCCTCCAGATAGCTGAGTTGCATATCACCATCGGTATCGCCCGTAGCGAACATTTCCAATAGGGTCATGGCGGAGCCGAACAGATCGTCGTCTTCACCCAATTCAACACGGGACAAGAAACCATCACCATTCCCATCAAGCGCATTGAACAGCTGGGTCGTCAACGTAGTGCCAGACCCGAGGGCTTCCTCCAGAGACAGCATCTCATCGCCATCTTCATCGGAGCCTTCAAAACCGGGCAGGAGGATAGTCGCAGTGTCGAGCAAATCTTCCTCCCCGCCCAATTCAACGCGGCTGAGTCCGCCATCATTGTCCAGATCGATCCGAGCAAAGCGCAGTGGCGTCAGGCTCGGCACCTGGGCCCGGGCCTCGGCAAATTCGAGCGCATCACTGTCATCGGTATCCGCCACATCAAAGACTCTCAGCAAATCCAACAAGACGGCGAAGAGCGGATCATTTTCACCCAACTCAAAACGGGACAGTCCGCCGCTTCCGTTGGTATCAAAGGAATCAAATAGAATGGCGGTTACTTCCCCATTGATAGCGAAAGCTTCATCAAGGCTGAGCTCTCCACTTTCATCGAGGTCGCCCGCGACAAATCCGCTGAGCAACGTCGCTGCGATAACGGCCAGATTTTCTCCGGTACCCAGTTCACCTATAGCGAGTCCTTCGTCACTATTTACATCCAGTCGGGCAAATCGCAAGGGAGTAATTTCACCCTCAGTGACAAGGGCTTCAAAGTAGTCCAGCAATTCATTGCCGTCACTGTCACCCAGACCAAAGTCGGTCAAGAGCGTCTTTGCAATGGCGAAAAGGGGATCCTGCTCACCCAACTCAACGCGACTCAACGCTCCACTCAAGTCAACGTCCAAGGCGTTAAACTCCAGCGGAGTGACAACCGCGGCGATAGTAATGGCTTCCGCGCGGGTTAAACCGGCCGAGTCATCCACGTCGCCCTCTTCGAATCCGAGCAGCAAGGTCACGGCGAGGAGCACAAGATTAAGCTCTGCCCCCATGTCGGCTTCGTCCAGCTCGCCATCTCCACCAACATCCAGACGGTCAAAGCGCAACGGAGTTACGGCCGCGTCCACCGTCAGCGCCTCTTCCAGGGTCAAACGCATATCATCATTCATATCGCCTTCTGACAGATTCAGGCGAAGCGCCAGGCCCAGCGCAAAGAGGTCGTCCCGCGCACCCAATTCGGCCGTCACCAATACGCCATCTCCATCGGTATCTAACAGGTCGAAGAGGAATCCATTCATAGCGTCTGAAAGCGTGACTGCCTCACTGAGACTGAGGGACTGGCTGTCATCCG
>JAUIMA010000260.1 GCA_030432675.1 Candidatus Hydrogenedentota bacterium
TGCGTTACTCGCAAAGTCCTCGTGGGGCAACGCCCGCATGATCATAAGGGCCAGATAGGCTCCGGCAGCCTGAAAAACAACGACGCAGGCGAAAAAGGCCAGGGCACCCGCATAGATGGCGGTCGTGTTCACGGGCTGGTCTTCGGCAACTACGGTCGGGATATCTTCGGGAGGCGGCGCTTCATAGGTCATGACCGGCACGATAAGCACGATCAACACGGCCAAGACGCCCAGGGCGATGAGCCCGTATTTCATCCAGGGGATACCCTCGGGCTCAACGGGCTTGTAGCGGGTTGTGGTGGTGGGCATATCGAGAATATCGGCACCCCCGCCCAGCACATCGGTATCCAGACCGCTCATGTCATACATGCTGTCCAGGGACGAACTCATGGAACGCCCTTCAATATCGGCCTTGAGGGCTTCGGCCCGGGGATCCTGAAAACTCTGAATCAGATGATTACAGAGGGGCAAGGCCTCCTGAGAGCGTCCCAGCTTATCCAGGCACATGGCCGCCGGATACATGATGTTTTTCGCATTCGGATGGTGTTGATTCAACTCCTCCAGCAGGGTGAGCGCTTCCTGATACTGCCCATCCCTGAAAAGCTGATCGGCCTGCTGGAATTTTGTTTGACTTGTTGCTGCGTCCATTTCCCCAATCCCTCCATAAGCCCCCGCCTGGTTACTGACTAGATTCCTTCTACGTCTGCGGCGATGCTACCTGTTTGGGTCGGCACTCCCACGCCAACTAAGAAAACAGGACCGTGACCACTCCGATACCTGTCCCGAACACTATAGCAACGCTGAAACCCGCTACGCACATGAAAATTGAGAAAAACAACAGGAAAACCAACCCATCTCCGATGCGAAACCGGTAGGTCAGCGAGAATACCGTCATCATAACCACATGTTCCACGACAAACATGGTCATCAGCAGGTCGAGAGGGGCCACCACCGTCAGGATGAGGCTGATTATCGCCGACGCGATATTGGCCCCGAGCAGCGTCCCGCCCACGTGGAGCAGCACGCCGGAAATGCTGTTGGAGGGCAGTTTGTTCACAGTGGCCAATGCGAGGGAGGCCACGCCGGTGCCCAAGCCCTGGAAGACCATGAAACTAATCATGAAGACGCCCAATTGAAGGAGCGACACCGATTGAGAGGAAGGCGTGGAAGGTGTAGGAGCCTCTTTCAACCCGAGGGATTCCAGCAGGAACGGCACAAGCAGTATAAGGGTCACCATCACCAATGCTCCGCCCAGGAGCAGGGGCGTCTTCCAGGCAGGGGGCTTTTCTTCTTCCTGCTGCGGCACGGGCACGGTCGTAATCGGCCCCAAATCGGGAAGGTCGTATTCTCCTTCAATCTCCAAGGAGTCCAACGGGGTATCCATCAAGGAAGGTCGTAGTCGGAGTTGCATCTCCTGGGCACGTGGATCGCGAAACTGCTGGATCAGCGTCGAACAAATCGGCAGGGCCTCTTCAGGACGTCCCAGCCGTTCCATACACATGGCCATGGGAAACAGCACGTTTTTTGTATTGGGATAACACGCGTTGAGGCGTTCCAGGTGAACGAGCGCATGGGCATACTGACCGCTCCGAAACAGGCGATCGGCCTCCTCAAAATCCTGTCTTCCTGTCGGCATTTCCATGCCTGTCTCCCCTGCACATTTTCCCACAGACCGCTGTCAGCACGGCCCAGTTGCATCACGCTCCAACGCGACGCCCACAAGCAATGCTACTCCCAATCCCACCATTTTATTCGTACCCGCATGCCAGCCAGCTTGCACCGTTCCACGCACCTTGCTAGCATAGCAAGATGTCTTACCAAGTACCAAAACCCTTCGCATGGAATTTTTGCGGCACCTGTGGAAAGACCCTGGAGTCTATCCATGACGGCCAGAGCATCCAACCCTACTGCACTGATTGCAGGCGCTTCTACTATCGCAACCCCGTCCCAGCGGCCTGTTGCTTTGTTGCCCGTGGCCACGATGAACTCCTCTTTACCCAGCGCGCCGTGGAACCTTGCAAGGGCGAGTGGACGCTCCCCGGTGGATTTATTGAGCTGGGAGAGACGGCCGAAGAGGCAGCCCTCCGAGAACTCCGGGAAGAAACGAATCTTCGGGGCAGCCAGGTAGAACTCCTCGGGGTAAGCACCAAGCAAAGCCCCCACGCCGGTGCCGTCATGGTGCTGGGCTTTGTTGTGCACCAATGGGAAGGGGAGGAAGTCATGCGCCCCGATACGGACGCCCTCGATCTGCGATTCTACTCCCGCCACGAGCGCCCTACCATGCCCTTCAGCGTGCACCGGGAACTGCTCGCAGCCTACGACGCCCGCTTCTCTGACTGAGCGTAGATCCCGTCTATTCCGTGAGATACCGCTCTGTCCCCTGGCTCTTGCAGGCTCTTTGTTTGGGCGGCAAAGCCCGAAACGGAAGAACTAACGGTCGTTAGAACCCAACATTTTCCCGGATTGGACCAGGCGATTACGGCGGAGCGTGTGAAGAACTCGATTTTCACTTGGAATGTACTCAGAAGAAGCGGTGAGTTTGTCACAGATGCCAAACATTCCAAATCCCTAGTGTTTACGGGGGCTTTCTGACATAAAACACTGGCTGTATCCGCCGTTGTGATGTATAATAAAGGGTGTAGCGGGTGTTTCAGTGGGGCAAGTCTCTGCACACCGGTTGTGGCAACCTTGGGTAGAGATAGATAGCGAGAGGGAATGATGACGCTTACGCAGAGCGAAGCCCTGAAACGTATTCACGCACTGGGCCGGATCCCCACTTTACCCGAAGTCATGACCCGCGTGTTAGAAGTGCTGGAAGATCGAAAGTCCTGTGTGGACGATATCACGGCCATCCTGTCAGCCGACCCGGTTATTACCTCCCGTATTCTACGGCTCGCCAATTCGCCTTTTTTCGGCTCCCGTTTCGAGATTGATAGCATTCACCGGGCCGTCGTAACCGTAGGCTTTGAAGCGGTAAAACAGTTGGCCTTGGCCACGACGGTATTGGACAGCCTCGCAAGCAGGCCTCAGTCCAGTCTGGACCCCGAAGATTTCTGGATGCATGCGCTGGGTAGTGCCAAGGCTTCCCAGCTACTGGCCTTCAGCACGCCGCAGATTTCCATGCCGGAGGCGTGCTTCACTGCAGGTCTTCTTCATGATCTCGGGAAATACATTCTCGCCCTGAGCCTGGGCGACGACTATTCGGCCGTTCTCAACAAGGCAAACGAGAGTGAAGCGCCCCTGTATCTGGTGGAGCAGCGCACCCTCAAGACAGACCACAGCGAAGTGGCGGGTTGGCTGGCCCAGCGGTGGAATTTTCCGGAAGTCATTGTGGCGGCAGTCAAACACACCAACGAACCGGAGCGCTACGACGGTCCCTTTCGGAAAGAAGTATTCATCATTACAATCGCCAGCGATATGGCACGCATCGCTGATTTCGGCCAAGGTGGGGAGACTTCTGGAGTGGCGTTAGACGAAGACCGTATCAAATACATCGGACTTTCTCTCGAGCAAGTCACCGATATATGCGACACCTTGGGCACCATGAGGGAAGATGGGCGGGCGTTGTTGGGCATGTTGCAAGACGCATAGGGACGCATTGGGTAATACAGGCTATGCAAGACACACCACCAGACACGTTGCGTGAAGAAACACTCGCCGACATGGCGTTGCGCTATGAAGCGCTGGTTCGTGATCTAGGCGTACTGCGTCTGCTGGAGGAAATGAATCCGGCGGAGACAACGATTGAGGATATCTTGTCGCGGGTCGTTGGCGCCATTGCCCGGGAAGAAGGCGCTGAGCAATGCTCGGTGATGCAATTGAATGCCCGGCAGGGTTGTCTTCGACTTGCGGCCGTCGGCACGCAGTATTCGTTGCAGGGATTTCCCGTTGCGCCCGATGCCTGGGCCGGAAAAACCTTCTCGCTCGGCGAGGGAATCGCCGGCATGGTTGCAGAAAGTCAACAACCGATACGCATTGATGACACAAAAACTGACCCACGTTTTGTTACCGTTCCCGACAGCCCGGTAAGCGTCCGCTCACTGCTCTGTTTACCCCTGATGGTGGGGGACACACTTTTCGGAGTGTTGAATCTGAGCCACGGCAGCCCGGCGGCATTCACACCTGATCGCGAACATACCACTTGGCTCATTGCCCGCCGACTCTGCGCACTGATTGCTCAGGCGGAGGATGCTGTGGCTTCCTCCCCGGCCACGGCCGACGCCCCACCAGGGCATGTTGCGGAATCGCCGTTTTTCTTCCATGCGGAACGGCTGCACGCCATTGGGAAGATGGCCAGCGGAACGGCCCGTGCCCTCGACACCCGGCTGGAAACCATCATTCATGCGATCGAAGACGCCCTCGAAGAGTCGCACCTCGACGCTGCGCGGGGCGCCTTGGTTGCCGCGCGCGACGCAGGCAGAGAGGGCGCAGCTTTTGTCCGGCGGCTCAATTCTTTCGCCCACGCGGCGACCACGCCACGAATTTGCGCACCGATTGCCTTATCCGGATTGATGGAAGAAGTCCGTGAGGTATTGGCTGGCCACCAGGATCAGTGCCCGCCGATTGAAGTCTCCTTCCCGGAAGAAGAACCGAAATTCCAAGGAGACCACGCTCGACTTTTCCAAGCCCTGGTGAATCTGGGACTCAACGCCATCGACGCCCTCGTAGCCTCCACCAATCAAGACGCCGATCGAAGGAATTGGATTCGCATGGGCGCCGAAACGGTGCGGCGCAGCAATACCGATCCCGGGCCGTGGGGTAATTCCGTCAACGGCGTATTTGTGCGTATATTCGTTTCCGATAACGGAATTGGAATGACACCGGAAGTCGTAAAGAGTGCGCTGAATCCTTTTTTTACCACCCGCACCGGCAGCACAGGATTGGGTCTCACCTCAGCATGCCAGATAGCCCGCCAACATAACGGGTGGTTGGAAATTCAAAGCACTCCCCGCCACGGCACAACTGTCAGCATCTATCTGCCGGTTGCAGGTACCGATACGGGTAGAATTGCGGCGCCCGATACCACGGGTGCCGAACAAGCCCTCGATGCGAACAAGCCATCCATACTTCTGGTCGATGATGAACCCATGGTGCGTAACATCGGGCGGGCCATCTTGAAGAAGCTCGGATACCAACCCGTAACAGCGGAGTGCGGTGCGGAAGCTTTGGAACTCTGGGCCAAGCTACATGACACCCTCGATCTGGCAATCGTGGATGTTAACATGCCCAACATGAACGGGCGAGAAGTTCTCGCCGCCATCCGTGAGGATAACCCGGGATTTCCCGTCATTTTAACCAGTGGCGATCAGGAAGACGACGACCCGGACACGCCCCCCCAACTGCGCCCCACGGCGTATCTGGAAAAGCCCTATCTCATTGCGACGCTTTCCGAATTCATTCAGAAAGCACTGGAGACGCGCAAGCCTGTGTAAACCTTAGAAATGGCGCCCGATGTATTCGAGTGCCTCTTCGAGCCCCGGCAGAATCTTGGTGCAGTGCTTGATCATCCAGGGAGACATATCCTGATAGGAATAGGGGCTGAAGGCAATGACGAATTTTCCGAGATCGTGGGATGCATAAAAGACTTCCATGGATGTGCCAATCGACGTCTTCGAATAATTGACGAGAATGATATCCGCATCCCGCACATCCTGCAGATCAAAGTCTACGATCTCGTTGGCGCTGTCGATTTCCCGATCCCGAAAATTGCGGCGCATGGGATCCAACACCACAAATTTTCCGGACAGGCGCTCCTTGGCAATACTGCGCCACTCCACTCCCTCGTTGCCGGTACAGTCCATGATTGGACCACAAAGATAAATGCGCTTGGGGGAATTCGTCATTTCGTACTACCGCATGCTTTCCGGGGTTACCGCCTGGGCTCGTACCGCATCGGATAGAGCCCACCACATTTCAAAGGTCAGGGTCAGCCGAAGGTGTCTTGCACGGCCGCTTCATGGCGAGTGAGATATTCTTCCAACATGGCCTCGGCATTTTCCAAGTCGAGTCCGAGGATGGCCAACGTGTCCATGTGTGGCGCAAAGATATCGGGATTGTCTTCCAGCTGTGTGCCGGAAGCCTGCACCATTACGTCGGCCAATGCCACGATAGCCACATGTTCCTGGGCTTCCGTCGCCAACTCCGGCTGATGATGAAAGCGAATCGCCTGCGCAATCTCGTTGGGGAGCGCCCAGTGCTGGGCCAACTCGTAGCCGGCTTCCACGTGGGTCAGGCCAATGAGACTCTGCTCTGCTTCCAGGAGGAGGGCTCCCGTGCAGGAATTATCAATACGCTTGCACTTTTCAGGGGCTACTTCCCACAGGGCCGCGCGACCAATGTCATGGAGCAATCCGGCTGTAAACACGCCAGCCAGTTGTCGGCGGTTACTCACCTTGGCGACGATCCGTGCGGCGCAGGCCGAGCATACGGACTCGAGCCAGAAGGCCCGGTAATCGAATTCCTCCAATTGACCTACGAGGTCAACGACGGCGGCAGAAAGCACAATGGCATAGGTCTCTTTCAACCCCATGAGGGAGACCGCCAGATTGATATCCGTAATCTTGTGGGTAAAACCGTAGCTCGCAGAATTGGCCACACTCAGCACTTTCGCGGCAATGGGCGGGTCCAACGTGATGATGTCGGTCACCGATGCCACCGAACTGTCTGGCGAAAGCATGGCTTCCCGCACCCGATGGACGGTCTCAGGCAGCGCAGGTAACGAGCGGATTCCGCGGATCAGGTGGGCCATGTGGGAAAGCTTCAGGGGTTGGGCCAGGCCAGCAACGGCACTCGACACATCGCTGGTTTCTGGCGCGGCATCGGGGGCCGGATAGTAGCGGGCCAACGCGCCGTCCACATCCCCCGGCGCGCACAGCAGCACCTTGAGTTGCAGTCCGCTTGCATCGGCCAGACGCGCCTCTCCGTCTTCCGTCAAGGGCGCCTTGGCTGCCAGGGTCAGCACATCGCCCAGTAAATCCACCGGTACGACTTCCATGCTGCGGGCCATCTCGGCGGGCACCCGCTCCAACACGTCCCCATCAATTTCCAGATCCCGCACATCCGACGGAAGTACCCCAGGATAAGTAAGTAGAAAATCCATGAAAGCATTGGGCTCTACCGCCCCCAGGGAAAACAGGATGTCGATAAGCTCTGCGCCGGTATCCTGTTGGATCTCCAACGCCGCTTCATACTGCCCGTCCGAAATCAATCCTGCCTTCAGCAGCAGTTTACCCACGCGTTTCTTCGTAGACATAGTCAACTCCACTCTCGTCGTCTGCACAGTCGCCCGATGAGGCGACCCCACCAAAGTGCGACCGCGCTCAATCTGACAATTATTTCCTACCACAGCCAGTATATCCTAAATGCAGACAAAAGATGAATCCCCCACTTGAGACGGTCGCGGCAAAGGCTGAAGGCCCCGTAACGCACCTGTTACGCTGGAACACGGAAAAAAATTCCCTGCCCCCGAAAAAATTGACAGCACGTTTCGGAAGGATTAGAATTTGCATACCCGGTGGTGCGGGCGGCTTGTCAAATTGTAGTCAAATGTAGATAGAATTTGGCGAGGCTGATAGTTTTTGACAGATTTTGGGCGGTGGCCCAACCTTGTCTAGCGTTCTTTACATGTCGTAAGGCTTTTTCAGAACACAACTTATGATGCCTGTTATTTTTTTCTTCCGCCCAAAAAAGAGTCGGCACAATACTTGCATCTACAATCCACATTATTGTTGGAAATTCGGTCACATCGCCGTTTGAATATACAGGAGCCAATCCCCCTATGGACCATCCCTGGATGTATACAATGGACAAGCATGGTGAAACGCCTACGACACGTGCGCGTAAAAGCGGTTACACAGTGCTTGCCGAAATGCTCCTGAGTCAGGAACGAAAATCCGAAGCCGCCCACGATACGGTAGGGGCGGCAGCACCCGATGGCGATGCCTATTGGGGTATGAGTCACTCGGTTTATAAGATGATGGACCCGAAGGAAAACGTGGCCCCGGCCCACCCCGTCGTGGATTCCCCGCTGCACGAAGCCACCCGCAACGGTGACGTAGAAGCGGCCCGGCAGTTAATTTCCGATGGTGCCGACATCAATGAAGAGAATAATCAGGGCTTGACCCCGCTCCACCTGATAGCGCTCAATGGTCGAACCGATTTGGCCGAACTCTTCCTCGAGTCCGGGGCAGCGGTAAATCAACGGGAGAGCTACACCGGCAAGTTAACCCCCATGGCGATGGCCTTGCTCATGGGTTACGACGATCTCGTAGAAGAACTTTCGGTACACGGCGGCGTCTGCTGATACTGTAGCCCGCCGTCAGGGCGACGCACTCAGCCGTAGCAATATTCCCTGCAATCCCCCGCTTCCTACGGTTACCGGTCCGAATACCTCCGTAACAGCTCCCATTTTTTCTGCCCGAATGATGACCTGCTCATCCCCGTGCACACCCCGCAATACGAACGCGCCTTCGGCCCCGGTGATGACTCCGGTGGCCGGTCCGGGGTAGCCTACCCGTTGCAAATAGACATTGGCATCGGCCACCCCCTCACTATGGGTGTTCACC
>JAUIMA010000261.1 GCA_030432675.1 Candidatus Hydrogenedentota bacterium
GGTCGGCTCTCCCAGAGAGCCGGCCCGGTTTTTTAATGGGACGGTCAGCTCTCCCGCTCTAAGCGGGAAAGGTCAACGATGCGCATCTCTCACGCCCCAGGGGTGCCACCCTCAAACGGAGGAGCGCAGCGGGGGAAGTTTGTGGGTGGAAGGACGCCGCTGACAACGTACGACACGAACCGGTCAGGGAGGACGTCACTCCCCGAACAAATCAAACTGACGCGGCGCAGACTCCGGTGGGCTCAGGGCCGCCAGGAGTTCTTCCCGATACAGCTCCCCATAGCGTCCGCCCAAGGGCTGGGCGCCAGTCTCATTCTTCAAAAAACCATCGCGACAGGCACCACCCCAATAAAACACCGGCTTGTCCTGTGCGAGCGTTTGTTCCGCCGTATACATACTGCCCCCTTTTTTGGCCGGCTCAATAACACAGGTGAGATGGGCACAGGCCGCAATACTCCGGTTACGCGTGATGGCCTGGGGCGTAGCCCACGCCGCTGTGGGTAAAAACTCACTCACCAACAGGGCCTGACCATTTTCCACCCCCGTACGCAACACGGGCGGTGCCTGATAGGCGTGGAGTCCCTCCGGTAGCCACACTACCGTGGTACCATCGGCACGAAGCGCCGCACCATGGGCTTCCAGGTCAATACCCGCCGCACCACCACTGACCACCGGAACCCCCTCTTCCGCAAAAAGCACCGCGGCCTTCCGCGCCCAGTCTTTCCCTTCGAGGGACGCCTTCCGGGTGCCCACAATGGCCGCGCCGGGTTCGGCAACCAACGATTCATTGCCCTGGTAGAATAAAAAGGGTGGTGCCTGGGTGCCCAGACTTTCCCTCAAAAAGCACGGGTAGGACTCCGCTTCGCAGGTCCAATGTTGAATGCCCCATTCGTCGGCGAGTTGGAGCAGATAAAGGGCCCGCTCCTGCTCCGCTGTACCGACGCGAGAAAGGGGCTCCGCTACCGCCTGCTCGCCGGGCCCCGTGAGGGCCAAGAGCTCCGCCCGGTTTTGTCCAAAGAGGCTCTCCAGGGCCAACTGCCGGCGCCGTGCGATCTGGATGGCCGTGTGCACCACCTTACGTCCCGCCCCGGACACGAGGCTGAGTGCGATGAGTGCCTGGGCCGTTACAGTGGTAGTCATACGAATTTCCAGCGCTCCTGCGTCGTTTCCTTCTGCGAATACGTCAACAAAGTGTAGCCCCTATACACCGTCCATTGCGAGAAGGACCCGGCGCGTTTTCGAACGTCATGGACGCCCCCCGTTTGACTTCAGGAAGGTCCGTGCCTATATTGACCCCGGGAGAGAACGGACGAGGGCGTTGCGTACGGCGTCCGCTGTCAATCGGGCTTGCGGCATGCCCAAGGTAAACAACAATCGGGGTTGGGCGAGGAGTACTACCAACGTCGGTGGAGCGCGCCCAACATTCCGGGTGGTATGGGATGGAATGATGCGTGATGAAACGGTAACGCCCCCGCAAAAGCAGGGTCGCGTCGTAGGGCTCGATGTGCTGCGGGGCTTCGATATGTTCTGGATTCTGGGGGCAGAATCCTGTCTGCGCATGCTCGCCGAACTACACCCCAACCCCGTCTTCACATTCCTGGGCGATCAGATGAGGCATGTGGAGTGGGAGGGGTTCCACTTTTACGACTTCATTTTCCCCCTCTTTATTTTCCTCTTGGGGGTCTCCATGGTCTATTCGCTGGACAAGCGATTGGCCCGCGATTCCAAGGCCTCCGTATACGCCCACGTGGCGATTCGCGCGGCCCTCCTGTATGTCCTCGGCATAATTTACTACGGTGGCGTAGGCGGATTTAACGAACGGGATGTCCTGTGGGGCGTGCTGAATCGGTTCGGACTGTGCTACCTCGCCGCAGGCTATCTCTATTGTTTTTTTCGGGGACAGGTCCGTGTGCTGTTCGGAGTATGCGTCGGTATCCTCCTGGCCTATTGGGTGTTACTCTGCTTTGTTCCCGTTCCGGGTGTGGGGGAGGTCTCGCTGACGAAAGACGTGAACTGGGTACGCTATATTGACGAGAAGCTCCCACCCTACTACGGATTCTCCAGCGAGGGATTCCTGAGCACCTTTCCCGCCATCGCCGGTTGCCTCTGCGGCGTTTTCGCCGGGCTCTACCTCAAGAACGGATCCGACAATCCAACCCGCAAGGTCGCGGTGCTCATGACAGTGGGCGCCTTGCTCGTATTCCTCGGAAATCTGTGGGGCTTACACTTCTGGATTGTGAAAGAGCTCTGGTCTTCGTCCTTCGTTGTGCTCGCTACAGGGTATAGCTGTCTCCTCCTGGGCGCGTTCCACTGGATGGTCGACATTCGGCGTTGGCGCTGGTGGACCCCAGTCTTCCTCTGGATCGGAGCCAACTCCATCACCCTCTACATGTCCGGAAAGTTCATCGACTATAACAAGGTGGCAACCTACTTTGTCGGCGGCGTCGTATCGGAAGCGGCGGGAGATTACGCCCAACTGCTCCAGCGGATGACCGCCGTAGTCCTGGCAATACTTCTCGCGCGCTTCCTCTACAAACGGGGCATCTTTCTCCGGGTTTGAGCCGTTGCGCCCACGGGAGTGGGGTATGTCGGCGCTGCTACCCGCCACAACCACCACAACCGGCACCACAGCCACTGCTGCAGCCGCCACCGCCACCACAGCCACCCCAGAACCCGCTACACCCACTCCCGCCATCTTTGCCCCGACTCTTGGGATTCGTCAGGGCGAATAGGAAGATGATTCCCAATACACCGGCAATCAGCGCCAAGACGATGAGGGAGGAGTCGTCAGAATCCTCGTACGCATCGTCGTTCGTTGTCGAAGACTGTGCATAGGTCGTCTCAAAAGCGCCCGGCCAGTGCACCGGCGTCTTGGCCAGGATCACGCCCAACAACATGCCCAACACCAGGGTCGCCGCCATCACGAGACGGGGCGCATAGACCCGGGCGCGGAGTTCATCGGCCTTGACCCAGACCGAACGTTCGCTTGGGCTGAATCGTGTCTTGGCGTCGGGCCAGATGTGAGCGGGGGGCGTCTCACCAAAGACGGCTTCATAGAGGGCCAACGTATATTCATATTGGCCCTCAAATCGCGTGCCTTCCGACGCCCCGCCTTTCGTGGGCCCGTGGTGCATGTAGCGCCCCACCAGGGCATCGCACCAGGCGTGATAGGAATGGGTGTAAACCAAATGAAGGTGCCACACCTGGTCGATGGCCTCGCTGGGCGTGACGGGCCGCGTGGAAAGGGCCATCAGCACGAAATACCGCTTGTATTCCCGGACCACCGCCGCGCTGTAGTCGCGGGTCCATCCATGTTGTTCCCGCGCGAGGCGATCCGTAAAGCCGAGCTGTGCGTCCGGGTCATCCAGCGTGAGTGGTGCCGCTTGCTGAATGAGCCGGTCCCGTCGTTCCCCGTCGAATAGGGGCGTGCAATACGTATTCATGATACAAACTCCTCCAGTTGTAGGTACGAATAATACCCCGAAGCCCCGTTGCTTATTCAGTGTGGGCGATACCCGCCAATCAGCTCCAACACCCGGTGAAAAACCAGAAAACGCGACCGTGCCCATCCCAGCGAGTGCCCGGGAGGGTGCAGAACGGTGCACGCCATGCCCCAATTGCCGCATAGCCCAATACCAGTATTTCACAGCACAAGAATTGATTCCAAACCACCGATGAAATAGTATGACGACTACCGTGGGCCATTCATTTTCAGGCATCCGTACCATCTGACTTGTCCGTAGCCAGTAATACGCTTTGTCACCGGGAGAATTCTTGCCACAGAGATACGATGGTCACGGAGAACAAACGGCGTAGTACTTCTCTGCGTTCTTTTGCGTTCTGTTGCGGCCAATAGCATTCGTGTAAATTAGTGTTCATTCGTGGTTCAAAATCAGTTCACCCAAACCCAAACGGATTGATCACGAAAGCCGCCGAAGAACACAAAAGAGGCGGACGGCGAATTCGACCATACGAACAAGGAGTGCGTTGCGTGAAAAATCTAATACTCACAAGGCGATTGAGATGCGGTCCTTCCATGGCGTCCATCCTACTGCTCATCCCCTTCGTTTTCGCCGCCTATCCCGCAGGCGCGTCTGACCGTCCCAACATCGTTTACATCCTCGCCGACGATCTCGGCTATGGCGATGTGGGCCGTTACAATCCCGATTCGAAGATACCCACGCCCCATATCGACCGACTCGCCTCCGAAGGCATGCGCTTCACCGATGCCCATACGCCCTCGTCGGTCTGCACGCCCACGCGCTATGCCATTTTGACCGGTCGTTACTGCTGGCGAACCCGGCTGACCCACCGCGTATTAGATGGCTTCGACCCGCCGCTTATCGAGGGAAATCGCCTGACCGTGCCCAAACTCCTGAAGCAGCAGGGCTACAACACCGCCTGCGTGGGGAAGTGGCATCTCGGTATGGAATGGACAGATACCCGTGGCGAACCCCTTCCCGCCGTTCCGGTTGATCGCCGCACGCCGCCTCGGCCCGGGTACGACGTGGACTACGGGGTACCCGTCAAAGGCGGGCCGCTCGCCGTGGGCTTTGATCAGTACTACGGCATCTCCGCCTCCCTTAACATGTCACCCTTCTGCTACATCGAAAACGACCGACCCGTGTTGATGCCCACCATCCCGTCGCCACGCACCAAGACCGAGTTTATCTCGGTAGACGAAGGCCTGCGCTCGCCCGACTTCACCATTACCGGTGTCATGCCCCAACTTACCGGAAAGGCCGTTGAATACATCGAGGCCCAAACAACCGACACGCCCTTTTTTCTCTACTTTCCCCTGACGGCACCCCACCTGCCCCTCGTGCCCAACGTCGAGTTTCGCGGCAAGAGCCAGGCGGGTGAGTACGGGGACTTCGTCGTAGAGGTGGATGCCACGGTCGGCGCGATTCTGGACGCCCTGGAGCGGAGCGGCCTCGCTGAAAACACCCTGGTCATTTTCACCACCGATAACGGCGGCCTCTATCACTGGTGGGAAGCCATAGAGGCAGACGACATTGCACACTATAAAGTCAGCGCCCGCGGGAAGTATGTGAAAGCCCGGGGCCATCAGGGAAATGCCCACCTGCGCGGTACCAAAGCGGACATCTGGGAAGGGGGCCACCGGGTTCCCTTCATCGTGCGCTGGCCGGGGCGCGTCCCCGCCGGTGCAAGCTCAGACGTGCTAATCGAACTGACCGACCTGCTCGCCACCTGCGCCGCACTCACGGGGACCGAGTTACCCCACGGCGCGGGGGAGGATAGCTACAACATGCTGCCGGCCCTCCTTACGGAAAAGCCCGCACAACCCGTGCGCGATTTCGCCGTGCACCATTCGCTCTGGGGTGACTTTGCCATCCGGCAAGGACCCTGGAAGATGATTCCCCAACGGGGCTCCGGCGGTTTCTCCCGCCCCCGAAAGGTCGACGTGGCACCCGGTGAACCCGAGGGTCAGCTCTACAACCTGGCGACGGACCCTTCCGAAACAACGAATCACTGGGATGCCCATCCCGAGGTGGTCCAACAACTGCAGGCACTGCTGGACCGGGTAAAAGACTGATTCTGTCTCGCAATAATACGCTCCCTGGTTCCAAGGTACCATCTTGACGAGTTTTACGAGTATTTCTTGACTTTATTGCGGGTGGATTTGTATCATTTTTGGATGGGGCGAGGAGCATGACCATGAATGATACGAGTAACACCACCCCGAACGAAGGCACCTTCTCCAAAAGCGCCCGCATCGTGTCCGTCGATGCCCTGCGCGGATTCGATATGTTTTGGATCGTCGGTGCCGACCATTTCGCCCGTGCGCTCGGGAAAATTAACGAAGCGCCTGTTGCCCAGATCTTCGCCACCCAGCTGAAGCACGTCGGGTGGGAGGGCTTCCGGTTCTACGATCTCATCTTCCCCCTCTTCGTTTTTCTACTCGGCATGTCCATCGTCTTTTCCCTGCCCAAGTATGTGGAGGAAAAAGGAAAGTGGGCAGCCCACGTGCGACTCTTTCGCCGCTTCATCCTGCTCTTTCTCCTGGGGGCCTTCTATGATAGTGGCATTTCTGAACTGGCAAAAGAGAGTCCCTTCAGTGGGGTCTTGCAGCGAATGGCCTGGTGCTATCTCTTCACCGCCCTCTGTTTTCTCAACTTCCGGCTCCGCGGGCTGATAGCGATATTCGTTGTCATTCTGGTGGGCTACTGGGCCTTGCTCAGCTTCGTTCCCCATCCGGAGGTAGACGACGTCACCTTTGAACGCAACAAGAACATCGTGAATTGGTTCGATTCCAAGTTCCTGCCCATGAAAGAAGAAGGACAGTACTCCGATCCCGAAGGGCTCTTGAGCACCATACCCGCCGTGGCCTCCGGCCTCCTGGGCCTCTTCGCCGGTCTCCTCATGGTCAACACGCGCTTTGGCCCTTGGAAAAAGTTCGGCCTTTATCTCGGTGCGGGCCTCCTGCTTGTAGCCCTGGGTTACGGATTGGGCTATCAAACGCCCATCATCAAGAAGATTTGGACATCCTCTTTCGTGCTCGTGGCCGGTGGTTACAGCGTCTTACTACTCAGCCTGTTCTACCTGGTGGTCGATATCTTCAAATTCCAGAAGTGGGCCACACCGCTGATATGGATAGGCGCGAATCCCTTGATGATCTATCTGGCCAGCGAGTTCCTGGATTTCCACAACATGGCCGAACGTATCGTGGGCGGTCCCGTCGCAGAGCGAATGGGGGACTATGGCGAGTTGGTCGTAACCACCCTCGGCATCCTATTCGTCTTCGCCTTCGCGCGCTTCCTCTACAAGAGGAAGATCTTCCTGCGGGTCTAGCATAGGGGCGTGCTGGCTTCTGGAAACACACGATCGTGGAGAAGTCCAGGGGTGTGCCAACCGATGTTCTTGCTACTCCGTCACCACGCCGTTCTGACCTACTGGTATCCGGTTTCTCGCTGGTGTCGAAATGCCAGCAAGTAAACCGTGCTGGCGGTCGGCTCAAAACGGTAGAGCGCCACATACCCCGACTCACCAAATGGTATGACGAGTTCGCGTAATCCGGGAATGTCGGAATAGGGTCTGCCCAGTTCGGGAAGCGCTTCCAGAACAAGGGGTTAAGTGACGCACACGGCAACGTCGCAAGGCACTCGCACCCCAATACCGACGATGTGTAGGCTACTTTTCGACCGCAATCGTGCCCACCATAAAGTAGTCGTAGTGGCTCCCATGAGGTCCTTCGGCACCGATGACATAGATGGTGTCGTCCATAATGACCACACCCGGGTCATTGAACACCGCCCCGGGGGGCAGGGCACCGTGCACCTGCATCCAGCGGTCTTCCACCGTGTCATAGGCGATACACAAGTCGGACCAGATGAGTTCTTTGAGTTCGTCAAGGTGCCGGGGAGAAGTGCGCACGACACCACCCACATTAATGGCATACCGGTCGGCGTAGAGCGCACCTTCCCAGCCCGAAATGGGAAGGGGCGGCGGGCTCTTGGTACTCCACGTGTCAGAGCTCGGGTCATAGCGCAGGGTCTCGGGCGTGGGCACCACATTGTTCTGTTCGTCCCACGTAATACCACCAAAGAGGTAGATTGCGTCGCCCACCGGCATGGAGGCACACCAGCCCCGCGGTGCACCTGGAATGGGTGTGCGGGTCTGCCACGTGGACCCCGGTGTGCCGAGATCCAGGGTTGCGTTGTTGCCCCGAATCGTGTTGTAGCTATAGCCCTTTTCGGAAAACGCATACTGATTGCCACCCAACACAACCACCTGGCCACCCCCATAGCCTACGGCCATATGGGTGCGCGGTACCGGCAGAGAATCCAACATCGTCCAGGTGCCCTTCGGTCCGGCCTGGGGGTCAAAGACGGCACATTCGCCGTGGGCGCGGTAGGGCGGATCCTCCCCCTTATACTGGCAGCCACCTCCCGCCAGATACAGTTTCCCTTCGGCGGCAACCGCGCGGACGTATTCCCGACGAACCGGTGCGTCCGCCATACGGGTCCAGGTCTTTGTGGCAGGATTATACGACCACGTCCACCGGGAAGTGCGCTTACTCACGGTGTCATCCGTTTCGTCGCCCCCGGGGATGAAGCCACCGACCAGATAAATGATGCCATCTATCTCCACCATGCCGATTCCGCTGATGCCTTCGTCCGGGCCTTCGCCAACCCAGGGAAGCTGGTGGGTTTCCCAGGCGATCGTGCCAAAGACCGGCAAGGAGCGGAGCGCCGCAGGCACATTCTCAGAAAGGGGCGGCGTGACAGTCCGGCCCTTCTTAGGCTGGGCCTTGACCGTTGTGGTTTCTCCATAGCCGGTGAAGGAAATCAGCACGATGGTGGCGGACAGGATGAGTAATCGGTGGGGGATACGAGGGTACACGATGGGGACTCCAAGTGAAAGGGCTGCAATGTTGCTGTCACCGTAGCAAGTTGACACGCGAGAATTCCACCGACGAAAAAGGTCGATTGGGTGCCGTCCCATGCTGTGTAAACGTTGGGCCTACGCCGGCGGGGTCAAGTGGGCCACAGAATTCCGAAGGACCAATTCCGTATCCAGAACATGGACGCGGTCCGTGGGTG
>JAUIMA010000262.1 GCA_030432675.1 Candidatus Hydrogenedentota bacterium
TCGGGGGAGTCTCACCTTCACCTTCGCCTTCGCCTTCACCTTCACCTTCACCTTCACCTTCACCTTCACCTTCACCTTCACCTTCACCTTCACCTTCACCTTCACCTTCACCTTCGCCTTCGCCTTCGCCCTCGCCCTCGCCCTCGCCCTCGCCCTCGCCTTCACCCTCGCCTTCACCCTCACCCTCGCCTTCGCCTTCACCTGCCCCATTCAGACACACGGTAAGGGTATCGGTAGCACTCAGTAGTGCGCCCGAGGTCTGGCGGTACTCTACCATTCCGGAAATCATCTGGGCCGCCATTGCATCCCCGGGAACCAGCACCTCGTAGGTGAACGACGTAGGAAACGTCGGCACATCGATCCACGCAAACTCTACCACCCCCTCGCTGCCGCTATCGGGTACCACGTCAGGTGCCGTTGTGCCCGTAACCTGCTGAAAAGACCAGCCTTCGGGAAGGGTCTCCCGCAGCCCCATTGCCTGGACACGGGGATCACAATCGCTCGAAATAGTCACCCCGATCGTGACCCGTTCCCCGGGGGCCGCACAGCCAAGGGCCAGTGCGTGGGCGACAAAGACACAGGGACTATCGTCTCCTTTGAGTCCGGGATTGTTCTCCGCAAAGACCAAGGGAGCAAGAGTCAGAAGTAATGCCACCATGAGGGGGCTCATGTACTGCACAACGTATCCTCCAAACACCCCATCGGGGTGTACCGCGTATGCCCGTGACGAAACGCCAAGCCCTTCGTCCGTATCTGGTATTGTACCTGATAGAAGCGGCGGGACGGACCCGATTGCGTTTATTCGGCCGTCATCGCCTCGGTGAGCCGGGCAATAGCACCGGGCACATCGGGAAACTCCCATACATTGCGGCCCACTGTCGCGCCAGCGGCCCCGGTACGTGCCACGGCCCGCATCATGTCGGCGGCATCGTCAAGGGTCTTACATTTGGGTCCGCCGGCGGCCACCACAGGCACGGGCGTCACGTTGACAATGTCGTGAAAGGAGGCTTCATCGCCGGTGTAGGGCACCTTGATAACATCAGCACCCAGCTCGAGACCCATCCGCACGGCGTAAAATATATCTTCCGGATCGTGGGTCATGGAGGACTTTTCATCCCCGCTGCTGAGGGTGTAAATGTGGGGAATGACCGGCAAGCCATATTGCTCCGACTCGCGAACGACCCGGGAGAGGTGCTCAATGTACCGTATCTCGCTCTTCCCTTTCAGGAACATGGCCACGGCAATGGCATCGGCACCAAGGGCCGCCACTTCTTCCACATGGGCCGTCCACGCAAACTCAGACCACTCCGGACGCAAGGCCATAGATTGAATGATAAACGGAACTTTGCCCGCGTGGGGCTCCATGAATCGCATGGCCGTACCCTTGTTCATCGTAATGGCATGGGGCTTACCCTCGACGATTTGCGCCAGGGTCTCGCCCATGGTGCGGAGGCCCTGGGGCAGGCCGATAGGGTAGTTGATAAGATGGTCGACCGCGACACTCAGTATGCGCCCCGAAGGGTGGCTGAAGATGCGGTTAAGGCGGGTCTGTTTACCAAGGCGAGACATGGGGGTACTCCTGAAGCCATTTGATGGGTCACCGGAAGCCCTGACAACGGGCGGGTGTTCAGCCTAGCGAAGGACGGGCCATTGATGCAAGCTCACTCCCCGCCAGGCAGCTTGAATTGGACCCCATCGTCCTTCCGATACTCCCCGCGGTTATCCGCTCCATCACGCCCGTAGCTATAGACCCAAAAGCTGCGCCCCTCAACCCGATAGGCGAGGGGGCCGTCATGCCAGAAATCCTGTGGGATAGCATCGCGATAGGTGGGCACGAGAGCATCTAAGGTCTCGGGCAGTTTCCCTTCGGACAGCTCGAAACGTACCACATCCAGTGCAACAACCGCTGCGGTCATATCGATGGAAGGCGCAAAGGGCCGCAGATAGGACCCCAATGGGGTGCCTTGATGACGGTCTATCAGTTGCTGCTGCTCCGCAAGGGGTTTCCCAATCATTTCATAGCGCACCATTCCTGCCCGAATTTCCAACGCGTGATAGGTCTCAAAGAATCCGGTCAGCACATTAATTAGATTGCCGCTCCCCGTGCCATACCGGTCAATTACTGAGTGACTCAACTGCATCAATTGCCGCCGCTGCCACTGGGCAATCCCATCACCAGACATCAGATGGCCCTGCAATCGCTGGACCTGCGCATCGCTGAGTTTTACCCGACACAGGGCACTGCGAAGTGCCGTCAGAATGTGATCTGCCTGGTGTGTCTTCCGCATTGGGGTGGCGTCGGGACCCACGTCTCGGTCGCCATCACGAATCATCGTCAGCGCATCGTCCAGGGCTTGAAACGCGCCATCACCGTCCCCCGCCTCCGCCCGCACACAGGCGGCAACACAGAGTAGCTCAAGCAACAACTCATCATTCTGGAAATCTGCGGGTTCAGCCCGGCCCGACTGGGCGGCGTCATGTACGATTGCCAAACATTGGGCGTTCGCCGCCACGTGGGTTTTCATGGCATCGCCCATCGCCTCTGCGTAGGGCACCTCCGTCAAGGCGCCCTCTTCCGACCGCTGCTTGAAGCGGGGAATCTCCATCAAAATATCCGGCTCGGGCAGAACGTAGGCATCCAGGGCCGCCAGGTAGGGTGATTCGGGACTCAATGTGCGGTTATGGTGCCAAAAGGCATCATAGGCCTCCCCATATTCCGCCTCGTAGTCCTCCACCGTCATGGCCACGCCCATTTCTCGGGCATCGTGAAATGCACGATTCAGTTCCGTCTTCTTGCCCAGACGCCACACCAACCAACACCCCAGCAAGAGGGACAACACCATGACCACGGCCAAGGCACGGCGTCGCCGCCGCTGCCACGGAGCCAGCTTTTTCTTCCTCAGATGTCCGCGTCGTTCCCCGTCTGCCATGTGCCCTCCATTCCCTATCGGTCGATTTACGTTTGTGCCCCCTGAAACTATGGCGGGCAACACCCCATTCGATCACACGGCACCGGATTATTTCTCGAAGTGAATCTCGGAAAAGAATTCCGGCTGGTGGAAATCGAGGCGTCCCGTAATCTTGGACCAGGAGGCCCAATGGGGGTGGGAATTATTCTCGGCGCACTTGTAAAAATTGGCGCGCCAGGTCTGTCCCGTGATGCTCCCCAGGTCTCCGAGGTAGGCTTCAAAGATCTCGAAGGGAATAAAATACTCCACCTGCCACTGGGTAGGCTCAGTGCGTTCCGGGTCCACGGTTTTGGGAAGGGTATGATATATCTGCACCTTCTGGGCCAGTTCCCAGGGCACAGAGCCACTCTGGCGCAGTGAATCGCCTTTCCAATCGGGGGATTCTTTGTAGGAAAGGAGCATGGTCCCGCCACCGTTGATTTCGAAATTGAAATAGCCGCGCTCCACTCGGGGCTGGACGAAAAATTCGACGCAGGCATCTTCCCAGACTTTGCCGTGGTATTCCGTCTCAATCACGCGCACGTATTGGTCGTCCACCCGGAAGTGAATATAGATACCTTTTTCCCCGTAGACCACCTTGGCTTCCGTTTTGGGCTTGTGGGTGTATTTCTCGGTACCGTAGAAGTGGGATACGCTCAGTGGCGTCACATCCTTCCAAACGGCACTCTCCCAGTCCCCGGTGAGCGAAGGTGCCGTGGCCGCACGTTGAATCACGTACTTGGGGGAGTGCGTTGAGGCTTTTTCTTTGGCCAAAGCCGATTTTACGGTCATTCCCAACGCCGCAATAAGCAAGGTTAAGGCAAATATCACCATGGTCGTAGTCTTCCTGTTCACAGGCGTCAGTCTCCCGTATACCGCTCGGTTTGACGGCGTGTTCCGTTACGTATCGCGTCTTCAGTCCCACCACGCACTGCCGCTATACTACCCATCCTCACCACAACACTCAACCAGTCTATTCCAAGGTGCGGGCTGGCACCACTCCCCAACGCTGGGACACGCCCCCCTGTTCGTCTCGCGTCAAGAGTCGATACCCCATTGCGCCCCCCTCATATTCGAGTGTAACCCCCTCCGATAGCATCCGCTCCCCCAAGGCCCCCTCCAGCCCGTCGCTCTCGGGATAGACACCGTGGGTAATCCGATAGTTTTCGATAGAAAATGCGTGCTCCGCAACTACCACTTCATCGCAGGCCGCCCGCATCACGTCCCAATAGGGCGGTTCGTGGTGACGGCGCACGGTGGCGTAGAGCAGTCCATGCCCTTTCAGCTCCTGCTGCGCCTCGAAATAGGCGGTTTCATAGGCGCGCTGCTCCTCGGGTGGCAGACCGAATCCGGACCGCATGGGCTCGTAAAGCGAAAACGCCACTTTCAGGTTAAGATCCCCGACGCCCGCCGCGATCAAAAGCGACTGAAACAAACTCCGATGCTGATCCCCGCTCAAGCGAGTCACAAAGTCCGACAGCTCCACGTCGCACGCTCGCTGCCACTGGGCAACGCGCTGCTCCCGCGTAAAATAGGCCGCAAAATCAGACAGCAGAACAGCATCTGCAGGGGTTTCACCCAGTACCCATTGAAGGGCATAGAGCATTCCAGACTCCAGCTCCCACTGCCGGTAGAGGGTGTCCAGCAATCCATTCGCCCCCAGGGAGCGGATAACTGCCAAGGCGGCACGAAGTGCACGCCAGGCCGAAGCAGAGTCCTTCGCATCCGCCGCCAACACGGCATCGCAGCACAACAATACAGCGAAGGCACTCAGGGTGTCCGCGTCAGGCTCTGCCGCCATAGCGTCGTCGCTCAGATACTCTTGGGGATAGCGAATGTATGATTTCTCCGCCCCGGCATAGAGTCGCTCCAACACCTCCCTATTGGCCGCGACGACGGCGGTGATTACGCCCCACTGCTCATCGGAAAATTCAATTTCTGCGTGGGGTTTTCGGCCGGGCTGGAAGGGCAATAGCTCCTTTTGCTGTTGGGAAAAGCCCTGAAAAATGCGTGCCGCTGTCCGTAGGTCCTGGGCGCCATTTTCGCTATCGGCAAACAGATCGCCCCCCTCGTGCAACACCTCGACACGCAACGGGAGCCCCCGTTCGCGATGCTCCGCGACGAGTTGGTGAACCTCATTCGCAAGGCGAAGTCGCCAGACGACGGCCGGCGAGAGCACCACAGCAAAAACGAGGAACACGACGAAGACGCGTTTGCGTTTGCGTGCCCAAGGCGTCGAGACGCGGGGTTTTCCAGCGCGTCGCTTGGGGGAGGATGGACTCATACGATCTGGTATTGAAGCACGGGGTTGGCATCATGTTCGATGGCCTCGTGGTTCACCACTTCCAATAGGCCCCGCTCGTAGAGGTACTCTACATGGGCACCCGCTTCGAGAATCGCCAACAGCACATGATAAGACTCACGTACGCCGAAGAGTTCGAGGGAGACTTCGGCCAGGGTCTTCGGCTCCTGGCAAATCAGACGGGTCTTTTCCAGACGGGCCTCGTGAAAGGCCAGGGTCTCGTCGATGCGTTTGGCTACGTCGGGTATATCCCCCATATGACCACCCAGCCCAAGTCGCACCCCTTCGACGGAACGGACCTGCTTCAAGGCCTGGAAGTAATGTCCCAGTCCCATATTGCGCGTGATGAATTCGGGAGACTGATGGGGCGTGATCTTGTCGAGCACATGATCGGCGGTGAACATGATATCGTCGAGCTTGAGGCAAACTTGTCCCGGGCAATGGCCGGGCGCGTGGAATACTTCGAAAGGACTGTCGTCGAGCGGACCTTCGCGTAGCACGGTGTCTACCTGTACCGAGCGAAAGATCCCCTTGGACCACCGGTTCATCTCGAGCATGCCCTCGACACGCTTCTCACTCAATCCGGAACGCTGCAGGAATACCTGGAGATCTTTGGCCACCACAATGCGCCGCTCTTCGAAATTCTGGATGGTCGATACGTCCAACTCGTGAATGGCGACCTTGGCTCCAGACTGCTCCAAAACGTGGTTGGTGCCCCCGAAGTGATCGATGTGCCCGTGGGTTAGAATGAGGCGCTCTACGTCCTTAAGGCCCACAGCGAGGCCAAATTCGGAACGAAGATTCTCAAAGCATCGGTCCAGCGATTCGGTCGCACCATCCACCGCCGAGGAGCAGTCGATGAGGGTGACCGCTTCATCCATCACCAGGTAGCAGTTGGTGATATGATTTGCGAATGCCCACACCGGCAGCTTGTAGATGTCGATGCCACTGCGCGTCGCGTAGTGCGCTACGATTTCTTGACCATTCATGGCAATTGCTTTCGTGTATTCTGGCGCGGGCGGATAGAATGTCCCAAGGACCGCGCAAAGGGCTCACGGCTCTCTGCTTCGCAGAAGGACAGGTAAAATTCTGTTTCTGCGCTCGACTAAAATAGTTCGTGACGTGTGAGCAATCGGGTCACAAGGGCCGTCCAGCCCGTTTGGTGGCTCGCGCCCAATCCCTTGCCGGAATCACCGTGGAAGTATTCATAGAACAGTACCAGCTCTTTCCAATGGGGGTCGTCTGCATAGTGGGCATTCTCCCCGTGGGCGGGACGCTTTCCCTCTTCGTCGGGCTTAAACAGACGAACGAGGCGCTGAGCAATTTCCCGGGCCACTTCCTGCAGGTTCATCATGTTGCCTGAACCCGTGGGACACTCCACCTGGAGGTCATCGCCATAGAAGTAGTGGTAACGCTCCAGGGCCTCGATAAGCAAGTAGTTCAAGGGGAACCAAACCGGACCACGCCAGTTTGAGTTTCCGCCAAACATACCCGATTCCGATTCGCCGGGCACGTAGGAGACGCTCCACGTATCTTCCGACTTCTCATCTTTATAGGTGAAGGGTTCTTTTTCATGGGCCCGCGACATGGAGCGAATGCCATAGGGCGAAAGAAATTCGTCCTCATCCAGCATGTATTTGAGCACCCGTTCCAGACGCTCCCGGGTTGGAATGGCGAGCAATTCCCACGTCGATCCGTCGGGCTGCTTCTTTCGCTCCAGGTAGGTCGTGGTCCGGGAGAGATCTTTCCGGTGCTTCTTAAACCAATCCAGCCGCTTTCGAAAGCCGGGGAGGCGATCGATGACATCGCTTTTGAGCACTTCAACGGCAAGGAGCGGCACCAACCCCACCAGGGAACGAACTCGAATCGGCGTGGCCTCGCCGTGGGCGAAAACCTGGTCGTAGTAGAAGCCATCTTCCTCGTGCCAGAGGCCACTCTCACCCAAGTGATTCATGGCGTCGACGATATGCACGAAGTGCTCGAAGAATTTCGATGCGATGTCTTCGTAGGCCGGGTTTTTCCAGGCGAGTTCCAGGGAAATAGCGAGCATGGTGGTGCAATAAAAGGCCATCCATGCCGTGCCATCGGCCTGCTCCAATTCACCGCCCATAGGCACGGGCTTTGAGCGATCGAAGACGCCGATGTTATCGAGCCCCAGAAAGCCACCGGTGAAAAGATTGTTGCCGTGGGGATCTTTACGATTCACCCACCACGTGAAGTTCATCAGGAGCTTATGGAAAACCCGTTCCAGGAAGGCCCGGTCTCGATTTCCGCGGGTACCCGTCATCTTGAAGACGCGCCAGCAGGCCCAGGCATGAACAGGAGGATTCACATCGCTGAAATTAAACTCATAGGCGGCCATCTGGCCGTTGGGGTGGAGATACCACTCGCGGAGCAGAACCTCCAATTGCTCTTTGGAGAATTCCGCATCCAACTCGGCGCAGGGCAACATGTGGAAAGCCAAATCCCATGCGGCAAACCACGGGTACTCCCAGGTATCGGGCATGGACAACACATCGCGTGCGTAGAGGTGACGCCACTCGCTGTTCCGCCCATGTTTCCGAACTTCCGGGGGCCGCACGAAATTGGGATCCCCTTCAATCCACTTGGTCAGAACGTAGTGGTAGAATTGCTTGCTCCACATGAGACCGGCCCAGGCCTGACGGAGAATACGCTCGCATTCATCGCTGGCCCGCTCCGGCATGAGGGCGGCGTAGAAACTTTCGGACTCACCCCGTCGGGCGTCCATAATTTCGTCAAAGGTCACGCCAAAAGCGTCGGCCGGTGTTTGGGCTTTGCTGGACAACCGCAATCGAATTTCCCAGCTGCCATTGGCGGGAATTTCCCGGGAAAAGTGCGCGGCCGCTTTTGTGCCTTCTTCCGCCGGATTAACGGCCTCTTTATCCCCGCGGATCACCCAATCGTGAAAGGCATCTTTACGATAAGGCGCCACATTGGGAACCCCAAAGAGACGCGCGCGATTGGAATCGTTATCCGTGAAGAGCAGCGTGGGCTCGCCTTTTTCGTTATCCGGTTCCACCGAGAATACGAAGGATCCCAGCGTATCGTGTTCCGTTTCGATGCGTCCCGGCGCAACTTTAGCAAGGTGGGGCTTGTTCTGTCCGCTCTCGTGATGTCCCCCCCAGCGCCATATATTCCGGAACCACAGGGTGGGCAATACATGTAACTCGGCCGCGATATTCGCCCGATTGTGAGCCGTGATGCGGATGAGAATGTCGTTGTCGTCCCCTTTCGCATACTCGACG
>JAUIMA010000263.1 GCA_030432675.1 Candidatus Hydrogenedentota bacterium
GTGAAGGCCGCGCGATTGGTGCGGTTCTGTTTCTTCACGCCTACCGGATAGCCCCGTGCTTCGAACAACCCATCGGGCCCATAGAAGCACCCGCCCCGGGCATCGGGCGCGGTGGCGGCATAGAGGGTGGGCAGGGCGCCTTGGGGCGGTGCCATGGCGCAGATCTTTCCGAAAATTCGTGCGGCCAACCAGCTGCGCTGGAGGTCCGTATTGGTCCAGCCGGGATGGGCGGCCACACAGTGGACAGGACTGCCCGCCGCGTTCAGCTTTCCTTCCAGGTGCTCGGCGAAGACCAGGTTGGCGAGCTTGCTCTGACAATAGGCGGGCCATGCTTTATAGGGCTTACGCTCATAGTTCGGGTCCTCATAGTCGATGGGCCCCATACGGCTGGCCACGCTGCTCAGGACCACCACCCGGCTGCCGTCTTCGGCCTTGAGGTGGGGGAGGAGCTGCGCCGTGAGGGCGAAGTGCCCGAGGTGGTTCACGCCGAACTGGAGCTCAAGGCCTTCCTCGGTCCGGGAAAAGGGCGGTATCATGACGCCCGCATTGTTGATGAGCAGGTCGATGGCGGGGAACGCCCCTTTCATGCGGTCGGCAAAGTCGGCCACCGATTTCAGGGAGGCGAGATCGAGCGCCTCAAAACGGACTTCCCCCGTGGGGTTCAGCGCCTCGATGCGGGCCACCGCGTCTTCGCCCCGTGCCTGGCTGCGACACGCGAGGACGACCGTCGCCCCCTTTTCGGCGAGTACCCGGGCGGCCTCATAGCCGATGCCCGAGTTGGCACCCGTGACAAGGGCGATGCGCCCGGCCTGATCGGGGATTTCGGCGTCGGTCCAGCGTTGTGATTTCATGGGCGTTTTCCTGTTCTACGTTGCGGTAGCTTAGGGCGGTACCCGGCCAGCCGCCAGGGGGGGGCGTCGGGTGCCACGGACAGGTCCGCAAGGATTTGTCCGTGTTTTAAAATGGCGCTTACTCTGCTGAAGGTACCGTTAACTTCCGGATTTGGATGTCGCGATAGCTCGCTTCCGCCGGAGGACCACTGTGAATCTGCAAGGCAATCACGCCCGTCTCGGCGATGCCTGCGTCTTCTTCCGTGTAATCCACGGTCTGCACGCCATTGAGCCAGAGCTGGATACGCTTCCCTTCACACCGGATGCGATAGTCGTTCCATTCGCCGGGTTTCACCGTTTTCTTGATGAGTTCGGGGTCGGGCTGCTGCAAGATTCTACGCCGACGTGATTCGTCATAGAGGCAGCCCCAGTACTGCTGGCCCATGTCTGCCTGGTAGCCGATGACTTCCGTATCGTTGGGGATGCGCTCCGTGCGCAGCTGGATGCCCGCGTTGGCGTTTTCGCCCACGAGCTTCACCTGGAGCCGTAACTCGAAATGGTCATAGCGCTCGGTTGTGCAGAGGAAATAGTTGTGCTTCAGGGTGTCCGTCAGGTTGCCCGCCACGATGGCCCCCTCTTCGATGCGGAACTTGGTGAGGTCGCCCTCCCAACCGGCGAAAGACTCCCCGTCGAAGAGGGGTTTCCAGGCATGGTCTGAATCGGCGGCCTGCGGGGATGCCATGGTCAACACGGCGGCACTCAGAAAGAGAATTGCGAATTTCATGGAATATTCTCCTGGGTAAACAGTACGACCGACATGCTACCCCATTCCGGCCTCCCATTTCAGATTTGCGGTGTCCATTGCAGCGTGGCGCCTGTCTAACGTACCATTCGGAGGGTCGGGTATGAGGTGCCACCTTTCCTGCAATGACGGGAGCCCCTACCCGTTGGCAGAAGGAGCTTTCACCCGATGAGCTGGTTTCAATTGGACCCACAACAGGTGGCCAAACGGATTCACGCCAGCGGACGTCCGGCAGTGGTGCCCTCGCTTTCAGGATCGTTGCTTCGCGGCGTGTTGGGCTTTACCCTGGTCAGCCTCCTGGGCTTCGCACCCTGGGTCCTGGCGGGAGGGTGGTTCTACCGCCGTGTGGGCGAGGCCGGACTCTATGCCATATGCGCCGTAGTCTTCATCGCGGCGTCCGGTCTGTTGATGCACCGCCTCATCATCGGACCTGGCTCCCTCGCCCGTTTCTACAAGCTCTTTACCCCCGCATTCGCCGCCTATTCCATCGCCTGGACGGTGGGTTGGATGCTGTGGAAGGGCCACGGCGGCAGTGTTGTGGGCTTGCTGTCCGGCACCGTGCTGATGGGGGGGATGATGGCCTGGGCCTTTGATGCCCGCCGGGAAGGGCTCAAAGTCATGGCAGCCCTGTTTTTCCTGAACGCCCTCGGCTACTTCGTGGGCGGCGTCCTCGATGGCTGGATAGGTGCCCTCGAAGGGCTCCCCGTCGCGTCTTCAACCCGCAGTGCCCTTGCCCACGCCAGCTGGGCCGTGGCTTATGGGGCGGGCTTTGGCGCAGGCCTCGGGTGGGCCTTCTTCCTGTGTCAGACGGAAACGCGGAAGCAGTTGACAGGTGACAATTGACGGTTGACAGCTTTCAAGTGGTGCGCTGTTTTCAGTTGGTCCCTTCCAGCATGTGTCCTACCGGTCCCACCCGTCCCACTATTTCCCGAATAAATGCGCATACCCGGGTGTATTACCAGAAGCAGGCCCCGTGGCGTCGAAATACCGATGGACCCCACGGTGTGATCTGTGGCATAATAAGTAATGCCCGACGTGATGTTGAAACACGTCGTGCGCAACGTTATCCCAAACTTCGTGGGGGCGACATGGTCTCGACGGGGGTGAAAGAAACGTTGGTTGCGTGCCGAGGACTCCGGTGGCCTCGTAAAAAACCGGAACCCAATTAACTGCGAACGATCAACACGAATTCGCAATGGCCGCTTAATTTAGCGACCTCGTCTTACCTCTGACCACCTGCTAGGGGGATAAGACGCACCACAGTGGGTCTCGCGCCGTGCCGTTGTTGGAACGAGCGGCAGAGTAGGTCTCCAACTAGCGACCTTTGGTAGCGCGCCTGACGCGACCTGAGGCGGCGAATCTCAAAAGACGGGCTATGCACGTAGACGCCTTCGTGGACACACTTTCGGACGCGGGTTCGATTCCCGCCGCCTCCACCATTATTTTCGTTCGGAGCCGAGCGAAGAACGAAGAATGCCCCGGCGAAGCGGAGCGAAGCCGGGCCACCCGCATTTTCGGGTAGTGCTCGTTGCGCTCCGAACTACGCCTGGGCGGGCGCGGGTTTCCGCGTCGCCCTGCCCCATCCACTACCCGCCCAAATCCTTCCGAAGTCTCAGCACGGCAAGCTCCTTCGCCTTGGCTTCTACCTCAATGGTCAGGTCTTTGTCACGCCAGCAATCCGGAAAATCTGCGATATCGATGAAGTCGTGGTGACGTTTTGGGGCCGCGCCGTCCCAGCCTTCGATGGGGCTGGAGATGTGAAATAAGGGCTCCCGATCCCACGTGCCCATGGCTTCCTGGGTTGCCTTCTCCACCGAAAGTTCATCCGTTTTACAGCGATGATGATGCACATCGTAGACCAGCGGGATGCCCTCAGTCCGGCACAGTGGTAGCAGGTCCGAGGGGGCGTAGGTGGTGTCGTCATTTTCCAAGGTCAAACGACTCCTCGCGCGGTCGGAAAGACGACTCAAATTTTTCGCGAAGGCCTCCAGGGCGCCTTCTTTGTCGCCATACGCACCCCCGCCGTGAATGTTCACCACATCGGCGCCCACCCATTCGGCGACCTCGGCCTGGTACTCCAATTCCGCGACAGAACGGTCGACCACCTCTTCCCGGGGTGAATTCAGTACCACAAATTGGTCGGGGTGAAACGACATCCGTATGTGGTGCTTTTTCGCGAAGTCACCGCAGGCGCGAAAGCGCTGAACTATTTCATCCCCCTCTGGAAGGTCAGCCATGGTATATCCACAATCCACATGGGTTTTCAGTGGGAGGATCTGACTGTTAATCCGAAAACAGCCAATGCGGTTGTCCAAACAGAATTGAAGCGCAGCCTGTAAGGCCTCGGCATTCTCCGCACAGAGTTTTGCCAGCTTTGCCAGGGCGGCTTTGCGTTCCATGTTGCTATTTGCCTTCACCGTCGTATTGCGAAACTTGATGGGATGCTCGGAGAAGCTGCAACACAGACCCAGGCGAATGGATGCCACGCGTGCGGGATTTTTCTTCAAGGTAAGGACCTTTCTCTCTTTGCCGGAGGGGTGCTCGCGGACACTTTCGCTACGAAGGCATCATGAGACCATAAATTCTACGCGAATTCTTTTCGCGATAATTTTCACGGCTCTTCTCAATAGTAACATCTTCGGTGACGTTGGGACTTGGACTACGTAGGGACTCCGGACACGAAACCGTTCCGAGAGTGGGCTACCCGGATAGAAAGGACCGCCTCTATGCAGCGCCGATGCCCCGTCGGCAGGGGTGCCACAGGTGCCCTCCATATTGTTGACTTCGGTAGCAATCCATAGAGATACTTTAGAAGCGCTCTCACAGGTCAGCGCTTGCACATCCAACGGCAGCAATATCGAGGGGTATCCGATGGGATTGACTACGCAGCGGTATGGTCCTTCAATGGTGCGTATGGCGGGGCGGGGAAACCGTCCCGTCACGTTTGTGGCGCTTACCATCTTCACCTTCGTAGCATATGTGATCCCGTTTCCATCCCAAGCGCAACGTCCCGTCCAACCGGCGAAGTCCTACATCTTCCGACCGCCTGTGTCGGCTTCTCTGGTGTTTTCAGAGCCCCCGAGTGGGGGAGAGTTGGTCTTGGTAAACAGGGCGACGGAAGGTCGTGCCGTCATCTCAATAGAGACGAATCGGGCGATGTCGTCTGAAGAACTCATACACCGACTACGAGACCGTATCGTCGCCTACCCAATCCGTAAGTTTATGGGGTCGGTTCACCTTCAGAACCACGATAACTACGTCGGCCAGTGGCTCCGAGAGATCACCTTGGATTTGCGCGGTTATCCGGGCGAGTATGTGCTGGGAGGCACGGAGATCGGGCTCGGCATCCCTCGGCCAGTCGGAAGCGTGAGTGCGGGATTTGATTGGGAGACCGGTCATCATACTTTTCGATGGCACGAAAAGGACGGAGAATATACCCAGGTCGCGTTTTCTGACCGTGTTGGCCACGGAAACTGGGTCTCAGGCAGTCGTAGCACGGCCACCCAAGGGGCCTTTCAGACGGCACATTCCGAATCCCCCTGTGGAAGTACATACAAGAATGTGTACGTCGTGGGTTATGCCGGAGAGTTGCCTTCCAACGCATCTTCTATTTACACCAATTCGACAGAACAAATAGAGTATTTCTTTCGTCCCTTCACCAACGGAATCGCGTCAAACTGGACGGGATGGAAAGTGGGACAGGGGGAATCCCTGCAGCTTGACCCACTTACCTACTCTGGCCTTGAGCGAGAAGCCCCCATTGTGCCGTCACAGTCCAGTAGCGACCTGGGACAAACGGGGCGCTGTGTCCAGCGGATTCGCAGTGACTCCTCTGGAGGCGACGGTGGTATCTACCGCTTTTTTATCGCCCAGACGCCAGGACGGGTCTACCGTCCAGCATTGCGGTGCCAAATCGTGGAGGAAGCCGCAGAATTCGAGGGAAATTGGTCTTTTGAGATAATGACGGGGACACTGCATCCCGAATTGGCCCAGAAAATGGATCACGCCACTCAAGTTGTTAACGGTGATGCGTGGCACGATCTGAGCACGGCGGGCTCACAAATTTCGCGATGGTATCTTGAGCACACGGTAACACCAGAGGGTGATTGGATGATGAAGCAGACTGGTTCGATTGACGACGCGATCCCGCAGAAAGACATCGTGCTCGGCGACGAAGAGACAGCGATTTTTTTCTGCGTCCGCCTGAAAGGTGTTAAGCCGAGGGGGGTGCTCTTGGATGGTGTCCGTCTGGTTGATGTGACCGATGGATTCGCCAACGCCAAACTGCGTGAAAAGGTCCTCTGACGTTTGGGGGTGCGGGGTGACGCCTCGTTGCGAAGCGTCCCCGCGCAAGAAAGCGCACCGCCATCATTGGGAATCCAGTCCATCAATCGTCTATGCTTGAAAACGTGAAGAATGTCTCAGAAAGGACGCTAGCATGCGGTTTGTTTCAATGTGGCTCGGGGTGCCAGGCGACGTGTCGGGGGGGGGCTCGTCGAGAGCGTTATTGTAGTCTTCTTGGCACAAGGCAACCCTGCGCGACAAGACTTCGGTGCTCTCTATGAGGGCGTCTAGATGAATTGCCCCGTCTGCACCATAGTAGCGGGTCCCAATGGCGCGGGAAAGACGACATTCGCGTTGGAATACCTCAAGGAGGTGGCTCATTGCCGTCGTTTCGTCAATGCGGATCTGATTGCGTCCGGGCTATCGCCCCTATTACCGGAAGAAGAATTCGCTTTTTAAACGACTCTGTCGGGAAGCAGGAGCTGGTCAATGACAGTCATACAAGAGCAAGCACGGAAAGCTATGGATTCGCTCCACAAGAGCGTCGCTAAAGCGTTGGACACGAAGCAACGCTTGGGCCAGTATGCGGTCATCTGGGAGGACGGAAAGATTGTGAAGACGCTTGCGGACGATACGCCGAAGAATGATGCGTCTAAACCGTGTGAGTAACAATCCCGTTCCCAGCTTCCGTAGCGGACTATCGGGCGAAGTGACTTTTGGACAACACAACTTTGTCGCAGTATTGAACATCATGCCGTGAAAACGGAGTAGGAATCGAGTTCAGAGATAGGCTATTCTTGGGAACTTCCAAAGTCGTTCAGAAAGGACTCAAGCATGCGTGTAATACTGGTATTGATGATGGCCTTGTTCGTTGTGGCGGGCGCGGTGGCGGATAGTGAAATCGTCGTGAAGCTGGATCGGGGCGAAGATGTGGGGCAGAATTTTGGCTCCCTCTTTGAGGCGAAGACGACAGACGGCAAGTACGTGGTGGGAGCCGGATTCTCCGGGGCCTACAACACCTATTACCGACATGACCGCCACACGGTCCATTTCTTTGTGCGGCCCACCAAGGGCACCCGTCCGCTTGAAGTGACGCGAACGTCGCGACCCAACGATCTTGCCGGCACCTATCTCTTTAACTTCGATGGGCAGGTCTATTCCGCCAGTCCCGATGTGCGGATGTGGAATGAGGGTGACGTCGCCTGGAAGCCCAGCCCCACGCGGAGCCGTGTAGACACGCGGGTAGGCAAACATCTCTTGTCTTTCGAAGGCAGCACGGTGGTGCTGGATGGTGAGACTGTCCTCGAGGCACCGGCACAGGGCAATTACACCGGTTTTTATTACGCCCACGGCTATCTTGTCTTCTATCACATCTATCGTCCCGGCGACACGGGCTACCGCGATTACACGACCGATGAGGAAGGCTACTCCAAGCTACTCGCATGTCCCTGGAAACCCAGTGACGGCGCCGTTGATGTGAGCAAGGCTGTCGTGGAGACGGTGCCCGTCGTCGGCGAGTTTCCCTATGCCTTCGGACAACTTGGTGACCAAGTGATTTCGTGCTCCAACATCGGCGGCGTCTATGCCCTCCGCGATGGCCAATGGCGCACCCTCGTAGATGGCAGCATGAAGACCAGTTACCAGGTCTATGCGGGCTTTACCTATTATGACCAGCTCCTTCTCGGACAATACCCCTCGGGCGAACTCTTTTCCTTCGACGGCGAGACAGTGACCCAACTCCCCGGTTGGCCGCCCGTGATGGAAGGCGTCAGTGGCTCCGCGCGGGAGGCCCAGACCATCGTGATCTATGGCGGTGAACTTTACGTGGGCGTGTGGCCCTGGGGCGAGGTCTGGCGTTATCAGCCCGACCAGGGCACGTGGGATCTCGCGCGCCGGGTCTTCTCCCATCCCGAACCCACCACGGCCACGGTCCATCCCTACGAAACGGAAACGGCGGCCCTGGGCGGTGTGGCGAACCAATGGGGCCAGCGCGTCACCAGCATGGTCCCCCACAACGATTCCCTCTTCATCTCCACGTCGGCCAAATGGCAGTGTGAATGGGAGCCCAAGTTTGCCTATGTGGGCGAGGAAGCCTGGAAAGAGTACGGCACCATCACCCACGTCCGGGTGCCCGGACACCTCAGTGTGCCCGTGAAATGGACCGATGTGCCGACCGAGTTACGCTTTGCTATTAGCGACGACGGACTCCGTGTCACCCAGGACGGCAAGGGACTCGGTACGGCGAAGCTGGATGGTATTGCCGTCGGTGCGCTCGGTGAATTGACCTGGGGCCAGGGTGCCTACGGCGTGTTTACCGGAAAGCAGGTACCGGGGAAGGTGGCGGCTGGAGGCGAGTAAACTTGGGGAGGGGGACAGCCCCGACTTCCGATTGCCCTGTCGTTTGTCAACGGAAGCGGGTTGGCCACGCAGTGCCATGGTAATATTTGCGCGGGTAGTGTCGGTGCAGTCCCCGGGGACTGCACCGACGACAAGCGCCCGAAACAGGGGGTATCCGTCTTGGCGGACGGTTGGTCTATGTCGTCGTGAAGTTGAGGGGACAGTCGGGGCCGTCCCCCGCTTCACGCGTTG
>JAUIMA010000264.1 GCA_030432675.1 Candidatus Hydrogenedentota bacterium
CCAATCCTTGTGGGTCGAAGACGATTTACATACTGCGCATGATACCACAACAGTATCTTCTGTGCATTCCAAATCCGGACCATATGAGGTCAGTTGACGTGATCCGGCTCGCGTTGCGTTAACGTCGGAACCAGGTCACCCGATTCCACCACCACGACGCCCCCGGGGGTAATTCGATAATGCCGGGCGTCTTCCTCCAGATTATAACCAATTACGGCATGCTCGGGAATCTGAACGCCTTTTTCCACAATGACTTTCCGTAACTGGGCGAAACGGCCCACATCGACGCCACTGAAAAGAACGGACGACTCCACCTGCGAGTAGCTGTTCACCCGTACGCCCGGCGAGAGGACGGAGCGGGAAACCTGGCCGCCGCTAATGATACAGCCATTGCTGATAATTGAGTCCGTCGCCGCGCCGAAACGTCCATCCCGCTCCGCAAACACAAACTTGGCGGGAGGATGGGGCGGCTGGGATAGGAGCAAGGGCCAGGAAGTATCATAGAGATTGAACTGGGGTTCCACCTCCACCAGGTCCATGTTGGCCTCCCAGAGACTGTCCAGCGTCCCCACGTCACGCCAGTAGGTCGCCTCTTTCTTGTTCTCGTCTTGAAAGGGGTAGGCGTACACGTTTGCCCCCTCGATCAACTGGGGAAGAATATCTTTCCCGAAATCGTGGGACGAGTCCGACCGGGCGGCATCATCCAGGACCGCGCTCCGCAGCACTTCCATATTAAATAAGTAGATCCCCATGGAAGCCAGGGCTTCCCCCGGGTGGGCCGGATTGGCCTGGGGGACGGGGGGCTTTTCTTCAAACCCCACGATTCGGTTTTCCGCATCCACATTGACCACCCCGTAACGGGTCGCATCCTTGAGGGGCACGGGCATGGTCGCCACGGTGACGGCAGCTTCCGTCTGGCGGTGAAACTGGACCATTTTCTGGTAGTCCATTTTGTAGATATGGTCACCCGACAGAATCAGTACCTCGCGAGGAGATTCGCGGTCAATCGAATAGAGATTGTGGTAGATGGCGTCGGCGGTACCGCGATACCAGGAATCGTTGACCCGCATTTGAGGGGGAATGATTTCGATGAACTCACCCAGCTCAAGGCGGGTAATGTTCCAGGCGAAACGGATGTGACGCGCGAGGGACTGGGACTTGTATTGCGTAAGGATGTGGATTCGGCGACACTGAGAATTGATACAATTTGCCATCGTAAAATCAATGATGCGATACATCCCACCGAAGGGCACTGCCGGTTTGGCCCGATTGCGGGTCAGGGGATAAAGTCGTTCACCGGCCCCCCCCGCAAGAATCACCGTCAACACGCTTTTCACGTCGGATTCTCCTGTAGTTGGCACCCACAGGACATGGGAAGACCGCCCCTCCCGTCCTGGAATTCATACGATCGCCGTCAGGATTGTTGCGCAAGCCGCGCCAGGGCTTCCGGATCCAACACGGTTACACGACGGTTCGCCATCTCCAGGAGTCCCGCTTCCCGCAGGCCGTGGAGCACGGACGTAGTCGTTTCCCGTGTGGAGCCCACCAGATTCGCCATTTCCTGGTGGGTTACACGAATGGTCCGGTTCTGCTCATCCCCCTGCCGGTAGAGGCGGAGCAACCCGGCGGCGATACGCCCCCGGACCGAGCGGAATACGGTTTCCGAAAGAACGTACTCCACATCGTTCACCCGCTGGCAATTGGCATGGGCCACCGCCAATGTCAGGTCAATCTCTTTGGAAAGTAGCATACGGAAGTCGGCGGCGCTGAGGCGGATTAGTTCGACGGGTTCCAAGGCCTGGGCATAATTTCGGCGCCGCTCCCCTTCGAGCATGCAGTCTTCCCCAAACATGTCGCCGGAGAAAAAATGGCGAAAAGTCAGCTCACGGCCATCGCTGGAAATGCGCGACACTTTTACCCGACCAGCACGTAACCAGTACACCGAATCGGAGGGATCGCCCGGAAAATAGACCGTGTGGCGGGCTGGCAAAGATTGGAGCTCCGCACGGGACTCGATTTCATCCAACAGGGTACTGCTAAGCCCTTGAAAGAAGGGCTCCGCCCTCACACCACACGCCTCTTCTGCTATTCCGATCATCGGCTGTGCTCCTTCGCTCAGATACGCGAATCGCCCCAAACATCCGGCAATCATGCGCGAAAATACCCAGCACTACTTTATCACGAAACTGGAATTTTGTCACGAATTTACCGGATTTAGTGGCAAAAGCCGGGAGCCCGTCGGCTAACTGTCAAAAAACTGTCGAAAGAGCGCAGCGATGACCTCTCGATAGCTGAGAAAAAAGACATAGGAGAAGCGAATGAAGAAGAAGACGCCCGTAATACCAATCCAAGTGCACAGCAGGATGGCGAGCAGTCCAATCGAAGGAGCGGGTGCCGACCCAAGCCCTTCCGTGTCCGAATCATGGGTCGTCACGAACGTGCCCTTCTTCCAATCGAGACAGCCGATGACTGAGTAAGGCGACTTCCTGGGCAAGGTCCCGATTTCGCTCCGACAATTTCGAGATAACAACCGTGAAGACCAACACGAGCAGGAGGAGAAACAAGAAGGACGTGATGTAAAAAACTGTGAGATACTGAAATCCGAACACATTGGAGAACCAGACGACGGCCTGGGGAAACACGCCTACAATAAGCCCGCCCAGAGCCGCTCCGAGCCAGAGCAGGGCGTAACGTTCTTTGAGATGACTCCGACGCACCAACTCCAACACGACACCCATAAAGACCAGACTGATACACAATAGTCCAATCCGGTGGGAAAGATAGAAACCTACAACTTCTGCGCCACGCTCTTCCACAGTCGCTCCCCTATTGCTTGACGCCCACCGGGGCGTAACGTCGGAATATGTCAATGACGATGGCCAGCCCCACCTTGATCATATAGTAAGCGGCGCCGTGGGGCCGGATGGAGGTCACCCCCCCCTGGCGCGGGTGCATCTGCACCGGAATCTCGATGACCTTGAGACCATGCTTGTGTAGAATGACGAGCACTTCCGGCTCGGGGTAGTCTTCCGGATAATTTCGTGCCACGATGGTAATGGCCTGACGATTCATGGCCCGAAAGCCGCTCGTGGTATCCGTTATCCCCCCACCAATAAAAAGATCAATCCATCGAGAAAGGATCGATTTCCCCACCCGCCGTAAGAAACTCGGGTGATAGTCGGAATCGGCCACGTAGCGGGAGCCAATCACGACATCGGCCGACCCATCCTCGATCCGCGCCACCAGGCGAGGGATCTCCTCGGCCGGATGCTGTCCGTCCGCGTCGCATTGAATGGCCACGTCATACCCGTTGCGCAGGGCATACTTGTACCCCGTCTGCATACCGCCTCCAATGCCGAGATTGAAGGGAAGTGACAAGAGTTCTGCCCCGCCATGCTGGCAGACTAACGACGCGGTGTCATCCCGTGAGCCGTCATCGACAACGACAATATCGCAATCAGGCACGGAGGCGTGGATATTCTCGATAACGGAGACGATGGTGGCTTCCTCGTTGTATGCGGGAATTATGACGAGTGTGCGCGCCATCAGGCTGCTCCGTTTCGCTGCATGCCGAATTTCCAAAGTCCATGAACCAGGCCCAGTGCCCGCGCCAAGTCGCGCACGCACAATACGAGCCAGCAGTATAACAGGTCGGGCCACGACAGGCGCGCGCGCAGCCGCCGTGCGATGGGGACATGGAGCAATCCATAGATCAGCAACAGCCCGCCATAGAAACATGGCACACCCGGTGAGCCCAGCGTAGAAAGCCAGGAGGCCACGGCAATCGGAGCACCCGCTGCCAGCACCAGCGACAGGGGTGGTGCCAGGAGATCGGGCCACCCCGCATATTGGTCGCCCCCACCCGCACGTTGTGGGTGGTCGCGGTAGAGTTTAACCCGCCAGCAACCGTGCCGCGCCTGGGTCCGCAAGTAGCCCACGAGGCGCTCGGGGTGATGGTGACCCACGATGGCGTCGGCGGTAAAAAGTAATCGACCCTGTGCGTCCTGCAATTTATAGGCCAGGTCGTTGTCCTCCCCGGATGCCCAACGGTAACTCTCTTCAAAGCCGCCCACAGCGTCGAAGGGCTTTTTCCGATAGGCCACATTAAACGAGCCGAGGAAATCCACCTCTTGACCAAAGCGGGCGTGGCGGGCGGCAATTTCCGCCTGAACCACCCGGGCCAGGCGAGCATGGGCGTTGATGATGTCGTAGGTCCCGCCGACAGCCACCACACCGGTCTCAAAGGCGGCCACTAAATGGCGAATCCAATCGGGACGGGGTACGCAATCGGAGTCGGTGTAGGCGAGGATCTCTCCCCGGGCCACCCGTGCCCCATGATTCCGAGCCACCGCCGGCCCCTGATTTTTCTGGGAGAGCACCTGAACACCCGGAGTCGCCTCGGCGATGGCCGCCGTATCATCGGTGGAGCCATCATCGACGACAATGATTTCGATGTCGGGATAGTCCTGGGCACGGCAGGCCTCCAGGCAAGCGGGCAGGGTACGGGCGCTGTTGTAGGCGGGGATGATTATGGAAACCAGCACGGAGGCACTTCCCCATTCATATAATTCTGCATCCCGTTCAGCCCTTCCTATCTCGATGTACCCGCTCCACCATGGCCCGAACAGCCCCAATCAATGGTGACTTATTGGGACGATAATCGGCCTTCACGGCCGGGGGATTGGCACAGACCGCAGCCATCTCTGACATCTCCATCACCTTCCGGCCCCAGCCACGTCGTTCGATGGCCTCGGCGATTTCAATCTGGTGATCGTTCATGTGCTCGTTGAAACGCTTGAGACGGGGTACCGTCACGAAGGGCCTCCCCACACTGAGGGCATCCAGGGCGGTACCGATTCCTGCATGGCCCACAATAATCCGGGCGTGGCGCTGAATCTCCAGGACCTCTTCCCGGGGCAGAAAGTCGAACCAGGCGCAGTGTCGCGGTCGGGTCGGGGACATCCCCAATTGGACAATCACCTGCTCTCCGGAATCCCGCGCGATGTCGTCCATCACATCAACAAGCCGTTTAAAGTCAAGGAACATGGTGCCCAGGGTCACATAAATCATGGCGCGGGCGCTTCATCGATAAGGGAGCCCACGAATCGGGCCCGAGGACCATAGGCGGCGAGGAGCTCCGGCCACTGCACGTAAAACTCTTCCGCCATCCAGTACATGACCCGTCCGGTTACGGAGGGGCGCACCACCTGGGCCCCACACTCGATGTAGAGGGCGGGCACGCGGAAGAGCTTCCCGATGAGCACAACCGGGATGGCGATTTCCGCGCCGGTGGACACAATGAGGTCGGGGCGTTCTTTGCGAAAAATCTGAGTAACCCGCACCAGGTTCTTGAGGAACTCGAAGGGGTTCTTGGCCATATTGGGGACGAGATAGCGATTTTCCAGCCGACGGGTCGTGTCGGCGTCGTAGCAGAAGTAGAACACCGTGTGCCCTTCGAAGGCTTCCTGAATCTGGAGCATCTCGTTCAGGTGCCCGCCATGGGAGCAGGTGCAGCAGATTTTTATGGGTTCAGGCATGTCACCTCGTCTCACACTATGGATGGGCAATTCCCCTGCGATTTTACGAGGCTGGGGGTACGGATAGCAACGACCGAAGACAAAATGCCTGTCCACCCCGTCCCTTTTCAGTTCGTAGAGCTAGATTACCGGTGTCGCCCCCGATACAATAGGCGCACACCACGTTCCAACCCACTGGGTACGCTACACGGATGTACAGTAACGAACGCTATTCCGCCTGCCTGCGGCGGCTGAACGACTTTCTCCCCGATGTCACCGACGACGCACCGTCCCGGTGGGCACCTTGGGAGTGGCTGGTCGTCGCCGCCGGAATGTTGGGCACCCTGGCCTTAGGACTGGCCCATCTTGGTGTCCCCAGCCTGTGGCACGACGAATTGGTCCACATCTACGTGGCGAAGAGCATCGCGGCCACGGGATGGCCAACGTTGCCGAGTGGCAATTTTTATCCCAGCTCAACGGCCTACAACGTGCTCCTTGCGCTGTTCGTTGGCCTGTTTGGAGACGATGCCTTCTGGGTGCGACTGCCCTCGGTCCTGCTGGCAAGTCTGAATGTGGCGTTGCTCTACCTCATTGCCCGCAACCTCCTGGGACGACGCGTCGCCGTGGTGGCCCTCTTCCTCCTGGCCCTTTCACCGTGGCACATCGCCTGGGCACGACAGGCACGGCTCTACGAATTTCAAATGCTGAGCTATCTGCTGCTGATTTACACCACCTGGCGATACGTGCGACCAACCGGGAAACAGCCCCATCGCGCCTGGGGTTTGGGGGCCATTGGAGCCTATGTGGCAGGAATCCTCACGTCGTTTCATTCCATATTGTATCTTGGTCCTGTCGGTGCCTACGCCATCATCCAGGCCCTGTCAGAGCGCAACAGACGCTCCCGATTCACCGCGACCATTGCCGTGTGCACCATTCTCGGAATCCTCACCATCCTGTGGTTTCGCTTCAATCCCAATCCCGTAGACCGTGCGGCCGTTTTCGAAACGGGTATCGGCGGCCTGTTGCTCGACTACCTGCGGACCGATCGCTATTTCTATTTCCGCTTTCTCGCCAACAACCTGAGCAGCGGATTTCTCCTGCTTGCTCTCTTGGGTACCGGTCTGCTGCTACGCCGGGGCAGCCCCAACTCACGAATGGTCCTCCTTGCCTTTTGGATTCCGGTCCTCATTCTCACCTTTCTCGTGGGATACCGGCGCCCCCGTTTCATGTTCTTTGCCTATCCCTTTTACGTGCTCCTGTCCAGCGTGGGTCTGGTCGGCGTGGTAGCCCTCCTTCTTCGAGGACGTCGTTCGCTGTTGCACGGCCTCGTTGCCCTCCTGGCCCTCTTGTTTCTGGGCAGGCTCTCCCTTTCCGTCGTGGAACTTGCCCACCAGAGTCTTAAGACCGCATCAGGCGCCGACGTCACCCTCGCCCGCCGACACCCCCAATGGAAGAAGCCGACGGCCTGGGTGAAGGCCCACCGAAGTGATGAGGCGATTCTCACTACAACCTTTCTGCCGGTCTATCACTACGTCGGCCACGTGGACAACTGGTTCCCCAATCGCTACACGCGCTGGGAGTATCAGGAGTCGGGCCTGGAAGGACTGGGCTCCCTGGAAGCGCTCAAGGAATTTCTCGCGGAGCATCCCCGGGGTTTCTACATTGCGGAAGATGCCCGTTTCATGATGTGGCGTTGGCACGGCGATCTCATCGACGATTTGGGGCAGGAAGTCTTCTGGGTGGAGGCCCATATGACCCGCGTTGAAGAGGCCTGCAGCGACGACGTCCAGGTTTGGGCCTGGGATTTCACAGGAGGGGTTCCGGAATGACGGATGCACCACCGCCCCCCCGCCGCGCCTGGGGACGTTATCTTTTTCTGGTGGGTCTCGTCTTGGTCACGGCCCTGGTATGGCACTTTGGCTGGGAAAACCTCGCCAGACTCATCCGGGGTGCATCGCCCCTAGACCTGGGGCTCATGACCATGTTAATCGTGGCGGGCTTCTGGATTCGCGCCTGGAAATGGCATTACGCGCTGGGACCGGGACAGCAGGGTATACGCCTGTTTTTTATTGCAAAGACAGCGGGCAATCTTACGCCGGGACGGGCCGGAGAATTTGCTCCCTTGTTGTTGCGCGGTCATCGTAATGCCCGGGTCGCGGCCTGGATTGGGTTGGACCGTATCGTCGAAGTCCTCTGGACCCTTGGCCTCGGATTTTTCGGTGCCGCCGCTATTGGCCTGTTGCCCTGGTGGCTCGTGGTCGGAGGTGCGTCCGTCGGGGTCTTCATGCTCCTCATCGCCTGGCGCCTCCTGGGTCGCTCCCCCCTCTCGGAGCCCGCCAGCAGCGGCGACGCAACCACGTGGCGCGAGAAAGGGTGGGCGATGCTCCAGACCGTGCGGAAAGAACTGCTACGCTTCGGCCCCACCTTGCCCGTGGTGATGGCCACGACGGCCGTCGCTAAAGTCACGGATATCTATGCGGTAATCGTGCTCTGTACCGCCTTTGGGCACACCGCCTCTTTTCTGGTGGTTTGCGCTGCCCGATGCGCCCACGCCCTGGTCAGCGCCGTGCCCGTTACGCCAGATGCGACGGGCGTCCCCTTTATCGCGGCGGCCTGGTGTCTGAACACCTATTCCGACATCCCCTATGACACCCTGACGGCGGCCCTGGGATTGGAGGTCATCGTCATAAATGCTATACTCTGGGCATGTTTTTGCATTGTTTCCGCCTTTCCATGGGGCTCCGCCCCGGAAAGCAATACCGAAGCCTGACCTTGCCGTAAACTCAGGGTGGAGCCCAGTCGCGAATCGTTACGCGTAAGCGCGCACGAACAACGCCCTCCTTCGACATAGAAAGTTTTCCATGAGCAAACACACGACGGGAATCCTCCTGATCAACACCGGCTCCTCCTCCGCACCCCGGGTGCCGGAGACCCGCGCCTACCTGAAGCAGTTTCTCT
>JAUIMA010000265.1 GCA_030432675.1 Candidatus Hydrogenedentota bacterium
GTTGGAAACCTGCTGGGTGTAGTTACGGCCGCCTGAGTTCATCTCTCGATTATAGGTCGCCGCCGTGGGGTCGGATTTGATGGACTGCACGGCCGACTTGGCCTTGGTGTAGGCCGCCTTAACCGCCGTGGGGAATTGGACCAGGGAACGCAACTGCTTGGCGTAATCCGTATCTTCATTTACTTCTTTGTCCGACTTGCCCGCCTTGTAGGCCGCGTCCCGCTCTTTATCAATTCGCTCACCGGCCTTCTGGTTGGCCTTGTCGAGCGCCTTACTGCTGCTGGTCCAGTGGTGCTCAATCATGGCATCCACATTGTCGAGGTGGGCCTTGAGTTTTTTCAGGGCGCGATAGGCGTCTTTCTCGTCCTTGCTGGTCTTCTTGATAGCCGCATCGATAAGCTTTCCGTACTTCGATGCTTCGGATTTGAAACTCTTGACCTCTTTGCCCAGCGCCTTGTGAACCTTCTCCCGCTCCTTCCCCGTCTTCATCACCGCGGGATCGAGTTTATCCACTGCGATCAACGCCTTGAGAAGGGGCGCCGAACCTTTGGCCACGGTGATCGTCTCCGCCGTGCGCGGACTCCCTTTACCCTGCAGGGGCTGCACACACTTATTAAACTCGTCACCCCAGGTCTTTGCATAATCCGACATATAGAGTTTCCTCCCGGTACATTGAGCTGGCAGGAGTCACCAACGGGAAGGGCTGGCTTACACTGCACGCTAGATTGTCAACAATTAACCATAGCGAAGTCTCGCTCCTGTTGCAAGCTGTTCGCCCCTTCCCTGAGGAATCTGTCGCCCGCGCTCTTCGATACGCCTTGCTTCGCGCCCCTATCTTTGTTCTAATGGTGCGTGACCGGCAAACTGGTCCCTATTCCACCGTATTGCAGTCTGATTTACCAACAATGGAAAGTATCCCATTTGATGAAATACCTCCTCTATTTCCCCATGTTCGCCATTCCCCTGATTGCCTACAACATTCTGATGATTTCGGGCGACTCTCTCCAGACCAACCCCGACATCATCCGGATTCCCCTCATGGCCAACGATGATGCCATGCACCTGAAGATGGGCGATATCCTCGTCATGATGGGCATCATATTCCTTTATTTCGAAATCCTGAAGGCGACCCGCGCTTCCAAAGCGACCATCGTCGACCACGCCCTTTCGCTGGTGGTCTTAATCATCTTCCTGATTGAATACATCGTCGTCGCGGGCGCGGGTACGGCCACCTTCATGATTCTCGCCCTTATGTCCCTGCTCGATGTCATCGCGGGCTTCACCATTACGATTTCGACGTCCCGTCGTGATATTTCATTCGGCGACGGGGGGCTCTGAGCCCATCCTACCCACCAACCTAATTAAGAACCGCGCCCTGGCAGTTACCAGGGCGCGGTTTTCGTTTTCATGCGGGCCATTCAGGGCACATCCCGAATCGTCTATTTTTTTATCAACCAGACTTCGGCCACCTGCGTACCCCGCCCTTCGACAAGTCCCCAGGTCAATTCAAGTTCTCCATCCGCCGTGGCCGCTTTGGGAATGTCGTATTCCTGGGGCCACAAAGGTTCCTCCGAGCGATGGGGTCCGTGGATGACGTATTCTCCGTCGGCGGTCAAGTCGAGGGTCGGACGAAAACGGCCAAACTCGATGACCTTAATCTTGTACTCCGCATTCTTGTCCAGACCACGGTAGCGCATCGTCAGGGGAGCACCATGGAGGGTCTGTGCGTGGTCCAGCATGGAGTAGCGATATTTGGGATCTACCTCGAGCGTGCCATTATTCAGCCAACGGTAGCGGCCTTCGGTGACGCGGTCAATGCGGCTCGGGTTTTCTTCGTAGGTGGATAGCATATCCAGGTGGGGCTGCTTCTGCGGATTGCCCAGGTTGTCATAAAAGCCACCGGGGCCGGGGTCTTCCCAGTTCACCAGGGCATCCAAATGGGCCAGGCGCTCCGACTCCTGCTCCATGGCCAGGGCGCGCTCGAATTGAAACTCCAACCAGGGCCGGTCGTTCATTGGCATGTCGAGCTTGTCGAGCAGGGCACCCCGCTCCGGATTTCGGGTGAAATAAGGAGCCTTCACGCTGAACTGAAAGCCGATGGAATGGAACATGGCGTCGGCCAGCGCTGCCATCTCTTCCCGGAGCTCTTCTTCGATGCTATCGTTGTCGGCCTTGGCCAGGGCCTTCTTCGCCGCCTCAATCGCTTGAGCGGCACCCGACGTAGGCGCTTTGGCCAACGCCGCGTAGGCTGCTTTCTCGTATTCCATCTCGGCCACATAGTGGGCCTGCACGTAGTGGTCAAAAATTGCGCGCATGAGATACATCTGATAGCGCCAGCTCTGCCGCACTTCGGGCGTCGCCTTTTCACCGATGGCGCGCCAGGCTTTTAACGCCTTGGGGACGGACGGATTTGTCAGAAAATCCCCCGTCATATTCTCCTGCAACATCCACAGCGCTTCGGCAACTTCTTCTTCCAAATCCGGCCCGAAGAAGACCCGGCCGTAGTCCTTCACAATCTCATGAATGTCCGCATCGGGATCCCATGCCAGGGCGCTCCACACCATCTTATTCAGATCATCGTGAATGCCGTCGGAGTAGGAACCGAAACCCACCGCATACTCGGCGTAGGCATTGTGGGCCAATTGGTTGTGTCCGGGTCGGGGATTGATACCTTCACGGCCCAAGGTCTGGGTGTGACGGCCATCCCAATGGGGCACGGGAAACATGCCGCGAATGTTGTGGGTGATGTCGGGATAGCGGCGGATGGGATACTGGGAAGGTATCCACTCCCGTGCATCCATGATGCTATGTTTCGTGCCCGGGCCGTAAACGTATCCACCCAGCCACTCGGGCTGCTCATTGCGGATGTAGTCGAAGAACCATTTATTCCGCTCTTTCGACATCTTCTGATTGGAGACGAAAACGCCTGCTTCCGGAAAGCGCTTGTGCAGCATGGTCGCCATCCCTTCGAGTGCGGGCATGAGCACTTCCGGGTGATTGTCGCCCGGGTCGCCCCCAGGCACGAAGAGCTGATCCAGCCGAGGAATTTCCTGAAAGAAGCGTTCCCGATAGCCCAGCTCCCGATCATACTTTTCCTGGTCTTCGCCCAAGATCGGCACGGGATACCAGATGAATACATCCATATCGTAGGCATCGAGAAGGGCGGACAGCTTCAAATTCATCGTCCACTGCGATTCCGCCATAAGGGGACTGTCTTTCTCGCCGGGAGGAGACTCCTGAATGAGCTCGGCTCCGCTGCTGCCGAAGAAGGCCAGTTCGCGGAGATACTGTTCGTAGGCATCCACATCCCACAGGTCATAGCTGGTCGCCGTGTGGCGATAGCCCAACTGGTGGACGCGCATGGGATATTTTGGTGCCGTCGCGATTCGCGTCTCCCGGTCCAGGGTTACTTCCCCCTTCCGCAGGGTGAGGGCGCGCAATAAACGCCCGGCGGCAAAGAGAACGCCCCGTTCGTCACGGCCCACCAACAGGACGGTGTCCCCGTTCACCCCCAGGGCAAAGCCTTCTGCCTTCTCGGGCACGGTCAGTCCGGAAGGCAGGGAAAAGCCGTCCGGTATCGCATCGGCGGTGCAGAGTACGACGCGGGCGGCTCCCTCGAATTGGTCCCGGATATACCATCGGATGCCGGTCCGCTCATAGACCCCATCGCTTAACATATCCGCAGCTTTTCCGATCGGCCCATCGACGGGGGCGACCAATACGGTGGTGCGCAAATCCAGGGGAGTGGCGCCATAGCTTCCCCATGCGATGACCAACGCCAACGCGCCGATTCCTGACTTCATAAGTCCTCGTAACAACATAATACCCTGATTCCCGACTTCGTTGTGGCTACGCAGCACCCCTGCCAGGTCGCCTTGATTTGAGTTCTTGCAATCCGTCCAGTGTAACGGCGGCAGCAAGATGCGTCAAGTGCGATATTCAGGAAATTCTACGGGCGTTCCGTGACGGGAATGGTCGCCAGGGGCGGCAGGTGGGTCTTGGCGCGGGCACCGCGCTCTTCCCGGAGCAAGGTAGCGGTATCAGGATAGGCATAGATGACCGGTGCCTGGTGTTGCATGAGGCCGCCCGTATCGGCCGTGGGGCCATAGGTGCTGTGGAGGGGACGATTTATCTGGCGCAGGAGTGTGGTCTGCTGGCCCCGATGGTGGGCCGTATGGGCGATACGGCGGGTCATGACCCATGCGCGGCTACGGGGTACTTCAAAGAAAGGCACCACGGTAGACCACCAATCCTCCGACTGGGATTTCAACCGGGCGAGACGCTGGCCGGCATGGTTCGCGTAGGTGTTCATAAACTCCAGACGGACCTCTCGCGCCGGGAGGGGCGTATCGGTCACATGAATCCCCAGCATGGTGGAGAACCAGAGGTTTTCACTCACACATTGGTGGACCATTTGCTCCAACAGATTGCGGCCACGGGCATCGTCGGGACGGGGACGCAGGTGGATATCTTCGTCATGAAACATGGCCCACACACTGAGTACTTTCTGGACTTCGGTTTCATAGGTTTCCACAAGAAAATCATAGGTCATGGTGCCACACCTCCTGAAGGGAGCACACCGGGCCGGGGCCCTGTGTGCTCCCTTGAAAAACTAATTGTTTGTTACGCTCGCCGGGGCATCCAGCAGGGGTTCCAACTGGGCCATCAACTCCCCTTTGGAAACCAGGCCGCGAATCTGGGCGGCCGCTTCACCGGCGGTAAAGACGATGAGCGAGGGAATGCTCTTAATGCCAAACCGGGAGGCGAGCTCGGGACTGTCATCAATGTTTACTTTGACAACATTGAGTCGGTCCTTCGTTTCCTCCGCCACTTCCTCGAGGGTTGGCGCGAGGGCGTTACACGGACCACACCAGGGGGCGTAGAAATCCACCAATATGGGCCTATCGGCACCGTTAATCGTGACATCGAAACTTTGTTGATTCAGTTCGTTTAAGTGGGCCATAAGGGGCCTCCTTTCGTTGGGTACAGACGATTGGATGTCGAATGCGTATTCGTCGCTAGACTACCGGTGACATCAGGCCACGGCTGCGTCGGACTCCGCCAGGGGAGCTGCCTTGGGAAAGTCGATGGCCGTGCCGGCCACATTGTTCAGGTAATTGGTCAGAAGGTTGAGGGACACGTGCCCTACTACCTCCACCAGATCGGCATCGGTCAACCCGCGATCCCGGGCTTCCGCAACGTCCTCGTCGCTGACCTTCCCCCGCTCCCGGACGACCGCCTCCGTGAAGTCCAGTATGGCCTGGGCCCGGGTGGCCTCACTCTTGCCCGCCCGGGTCGCCAGCACCTCTTCTTCCGACAGGCCCTGCATTTTGCCCAGGGCACTGTGGGCCGACACACAGTACTGACATTGATTCAGCTCGGCGGTGCGCAAGGCGACATGCTCGCGCTCCACGGCAGAGAGCACACCGCCCGAGAGGGCCTCGCTTCCTTTCAGATAGGTCTCCAGCACCACCGGGGCCTGGGCCATGACCTTCGTGAGGTTGGGCACCATGCCCATTTTTTTCTGTACGGCTTCGAGGAGTTCTCTGGCGCTTCCGGTGGCGGCGTCTACTTCGATGGTGTTGATACGTGTCATGATGCTTCTCCTTTGTTGACTTAACCAGATGTTGTTTTGTTAATGGGGTTGCAGGTTGGAATTGGTAACGGTTATTTCACATGGCGCTTCAGGAATTTCCGCATAAGGCGCGCTATCGTATCGCCCTCCTCCTCCAGGGCAAAGTGACCGGTGTCGAGCAGGTGAAACTCCACCTCTTTGAGATCCCGTCGATAGGGCTCTGCACCGGAGACCGGGAATATCACGTCGTTCTTGCCCCACACGATGAGGGTGGGCGGTTGCTCCGTCCGCAGGTATGCCTGCCATGCGGGGTAAAGCGGTGGATTGCTTCCGTAGGACAGAAACATGGCCAGTTGGATGGCCTGATTCCCTTCCCGATCCAGGAGGGGCTGGTCCACATTCCAATTGTCTGGACTGATATGGGTCGGCTCTCGCGTACCGTGGGTGTATTGCCAGTAGGTCGCATCGCGGGTGAGCAAACCACGCAACGGCGCTTCGGTTTCTTCCCGCTGCTCCGCCCAATACGCCCGGAGGGGATCCCAAAAGTCGGTGAGCCCCTCTTCGTAGGCATTGCCGTTTTGAATAATCAGTGCCTGGACGCGCTCCGGATGGTCCGTGGCCAGCCGGAAACCTATGGGCGCACCGTAGTCCATGAGATAGAGACTGTAGCGGTCCAGGTTTACTGCCTCGGTGAACTGCTCAATCACCTCCGCCATATGATCGAAGGTGTAGGTGAACTCCGTGACCGGGGGCGCATCACTGTTTCCATAGCCGGGATAGTCGGGCGCCACCACGTGGTAACGCTCGGCCAACTGGGGAATCAGATTGCGAAACATGTGGGAAGAAGTGGGAAATCCGTGCAGCAAAAGCACGGTGGGCCGCTCCGGATTTCCCGCTTCCCGATAAAACACGTTGACCCCTTCGATGCTTACATAGCGATGGGCGGTCTGGGTTTGGGCGGAAGCGCTGCCCCCAGCCAGGGTTGTAATCCCACCCAACACACTGAGGGTGGCAATCCATCCGATTGCCTTTCGTTTGTTCATGGCGATTCTCCTCCATAACCGACAGGCCCCGATGGCCTGTCGCCGTTGCTCCGAAGCACCAGCGCCTCGGTACATCCGCTATAAGGCAGGAGTCGTGCCAAAAGCTACGATATTTCGTATATCCTTTCCTGCAAACGGGTTAACTCCCCGTGGGTACGACAAACTCCGCCACGAAATATCGTTACCTACGACTTTTCGTTTGTCCAACTACGATTTTTCGTATATACTCACCCCATGAAACTTGATGCCCTGCAAAATATCGTGCTAACCGCGACCTGTGAACATTCCGTCGATTGCGTCCTCCACACCATCGTGCGGGGCTTAAATGTCGAAGCCGGGATGGCCCTGGCGCGGGTCTGGCTCTTGGAACCCGGCGATGTGTGCGATCACTGTGTCATGCGCCCCGAATGCCCCGATCAGCAACGGTGTCTCCATCTGGTGGCCAGTGCGGGGGATTCCCGTGAGACGCCGGACGCTAGCTTTGAACACCTGGACGGTGACTACAAGCGCTTTCCATTCGGGATACGCAAAGTGGGGCGTATAGCGGCCACCGGCGAACCCCTGCTTGTGACCGATCTGGTGGAAAACCGGGACTGGGTGTTTAACAAGACCTGGGTCGAATCGGAGGGCATCCTCAGCTTCGCGGGCCAACCCCTTCGTTTTCGGGGAGACGTGCTGGGGGTCCTGGCGGTCTTCTCCCGGGAAGTAATGGGCGAAGAATGCCTCACCGTGCTCCGGGCCTTTGCCGACCAGGCGGCGGCGGCGATTGCCAACGCCCGTGCTTTCGAGGAGATCGACCGACTCCGCAAACAACTCGAGCAGGAAAATGAGTATCTGCGCGAGGCGGTGAAGCAGGATCCTGACTACGGGGATATCGTCGGCTCCAGCAGTGCCCTTCGGCGGGTCATGGAGCAGATTGCCCTCGTGGCGAAGACGGACTCTACGGTCCTTATTGAAGGAGAATCGGGGACGGGCAAAGAACTTATCGCCCGGGCCATCCATGAACAAAGCAACCGGGCGGAGCGGCCATTGGTTCGCGTGAATTGTGCCGCTGTCCCTCGGGAACTCTTCGAGAGCGAGTTTTTCGGCCACGTGAAGGGGGCCTTCACCGGAGCCAACCGTGATCGTACGGGCCGTTTTGCCCTGGCAGACGGGGGCACGCTGTTTTTGGATGAAGTGGGCGAGATTCCCATCGAATTACAGAGCAAATTGCTGCGCGTGCTCCAGGAAGGACAGTTTGAACGGGTAGGCGACGATCGGACTCACCAGGTTGACGTACGCGTGGTAGCGGCCACCAACCGCAGTCTCCTCAACGAAGCCCATACGACGCGGTTTAGGCCGGATCTGTACTATCGGTTGAGCGTCTTCCCCATTCACCTGCCCGCACTCCGGGAACGAAGGGACGACATTCCTGACCTGGTACTTCACTTTCTTGAAGGGGCCACCCGCCGCTTCGGTCTCCCATCGGTCACCCTGAAACAACGGCATGTCGAGCTTCTCCAAGCCTATGATTGGCCTGGCAACATTCGGGAACTGCAAAATGTGGTCGAGCGGGCCGTCATTGTCTCGCAAGGTCGCGATCTCGAATTCGAGCTTGGGGGACTGTCCCCCGCAGAGCCTCTCCACGGGCCGACTTCTCCTGCCGCCCCGACGGATGGGGAGAAAATTCTGACGGATTATGAATTCAAGGCCCTCGAGCGCAACAACATCATTCGGGCACTGCAGCAGACCCAGGGCACCGTCGGCGGAGATTGGGGTGCCGCTGCCCTTCTGGGGATCAAACCCACCACCCTGGCCTCCCGCATGAAGAAACTGGGTATCAACCGCCGGGAAC
>JAUIMA010000266.1 GCA_030432675.1 Candidatus Hydrogenedentota bacterium
TGCGGGTGACGTGGTGGGCATCGTGGGCAATAACCTCTTTGCCATCGGGGATACGTTAACGGAAGCCAATGGGGTCGACTTTGACGAGATTCCCTTCTTCGCTCCCGAGTGTTTTACCTATATCGAAAATGTACACCCGGTGCAGTCAAAGCGCTTTCGTACCGGTCTCGAGCAACTCTTGCAGGAAGGCGTCATGCAGCAATACCGTTTGCCTGATGCCGTGCGAAACGTGCCCCTGCTTGGTGCGGCCGGTCCGCTCCAGTTCGAAATTGTTCAGCACCGGCTGGAGAGCGAGTACGGTGCCGAAACCCGCCTCCAGCACGCGCCCTGGACGGAAACCCGATGGGTCGCGCCGAGTGTAGAGATCGTGGGTAAGCCCCTGCCGCCTGGCGTTCGCCTGGCCTATGATGGGAACGAGCGTCCCGTGTTGCTTTTTGAAAGCACCTGGGTAATGAATTATTTCATGGAAAAGAACCTGGATATTACCCTGGCCAAGTTGCCCTTTCAGGATTGACAATGATTCCGTAGCCTTACCGTTCTGCGGGTAGCCGTTTAAACTTCTGCAGTCGGTGGACCGGGCTGTTCTCATCCACGTCGCTGATATAAAGATTGCCGGCGTTGTCCATTCCCATGCCGTGCATCCAATCCAGGTGGCCTGGCTCCAGTTCGCCGTCTTTGGCAAGGGGGAATCCCCAGAGTTCCAGGGCGCGCCCCGTGGTGTCAAAGCGGATGAGAATCTGGTCGTGGGGAGGATTGCCCAGATTGCCACGCTCCGTCCAACGCGCGGGGGTGGAGCCACAGACGAAGATATCGTCGGACGGCGTGATGTGGATGCCCCAGGGGTTGATGAGGTTTTTCCAGGCCCCCAGGGTCTTTCCCGACTGGTCGAAAATCTGGATGCGACCGTTGTTTCGTTCGCACACATAGAGACGGCCCTGAGAATCCATGGCAATACTGTGGGGTTGACTCAATTGGCCCAGCTCGACCCCTAATTCGCCGAAGCTCTTTACAAAGTTGCCCTCGTTGTCATAGTGGACCACGCGGTTGTTGCCGTAGCCGTCGGTAACAAAAATGTCGCCCGCTGGGGATACCGCGACGTCGGTCGGGCCGCTGAGATGAGTCTCGTCCTCTCCTTTTTCATCGGCCGTGCCCAAGGTTAGCAGGAGTTCCCCATCCTCGGTGAATTTGCGCACCAGGTGGCGTCGATAGTCGGTGGTCCACACATAGCCTTCGTGGTCGATGCGGAGATAGTGGGGGCCCTTGAAAAGGCCATCGCCCCAGGAAAAGAGGAAATCTCCCGCAGCACTGTATACTTGCACCGGCGGATCCGCCCGGTTGAATAGCCACACCCGCCCCTTCGTATCGACGGATACACCGGCTATCTGGTCCCACGCGATTTCGACGGGTTTTTTCGGCCAGTCGGGGTCCACCTCATAGCCTGCCGCGAGATTGATCTTGGGGTACGGCGCCGCAACGGCCTGCTGGGGGAGGATTGCAGCCACCAGGGTGGCGAATAGCAGGCTGCAGATAAGCGACAAGGTGGAGGGCATGGGGGACTTGGTCATAGCGGTTTCCTTTGGGCCAACGTTGGCTTGATTGTAGGAAGGAAGGGCGGCATATGCAAACCGCGCTCACTTGCGGGTTGCGGTTTCTTTCCCGGGAAGGTAGTCTGATTGGCACCTCAGGTGTGCTCAGGAAGGAGTAAAATATGGGAAAAGGGATGACAACCGGCCTGTTCCTCGCGGGAATAATAGTGGCCCTGACCAGCGCAGCAGACATCACGGTGCCCGATGGCCTGCTCTTTGATGTGGACGTGCCCTATGGCATGGCATCCGAGCGGCAACGACTGGACATCCTCCACCGAAAAGACGGGGGCGCACCCCAACCCGCCATCATTCACATCCACGGTGGTGGGTGGTACACCGGAGGGCAAGGTGGCGAACGGACCTTCGCCGTGCTGCAGCACTTTGCCGAGGCGGGCTATGTGGCCCTCTCCATCGAATACCGCCTCTCCGATGACGTGAAGTTTCCGGCGGCCGTGGAAGATTGCAAGCTGGCCGTGCGCTGGCTGCGTGCCCACGCGGACCGCTACGGTGTGGACCCCGATCACATAGGGGCCATTGGCGCTTCTGCGGGCGGACATCTCTCGGCCATGCTTGCGGTAGCCGGGCCAGCGGCGGGACTGGAGGGGGATGGCCCGTGGCAGGAATATTCCAGTGCGGTGCAGGCGGCGGTTCCGGTGGCGGCACCCTTTGATCTTCAGGCACCCCTGTCTCTGGCCCTGGCGGCAGAGGACGACCCCATCGTCGTACGCTTCCTTGGCGGTAGCCTGAAAGAGAAGGCCGATGCTGCGCGAAAGGGATCGCCCGTGACCTATGTGCGTAAGGAGTTACCGCCCATGCTGATTCTACAGGGAACGGCCGACAAGCGGGTGGATCGCACGACCCAGGCGGACGTCATGATTGGGGCCCTGGCCGGGGCGGGCGCACCGCATGAGGAAATATTCGTGGAAGGCGGGAAGCATGGCATGGGTATTGCCCGGGAACCCGAAATGCTGATTCGCATCGTGGCCTTCTTTGACCGCTATCTTAAGGCACACCCTCTAGTTTCGGGTGACGTATTGCCCGATGACCCACACGTAGGCAAGCCATAGGAGCATGGCCACACCGAAGAGATGGGGGGCCACGAAGATGCCGAGTAGCCCAAAGATCAGGATGGCCGCCGTCATGCCGAGGCCGAGTCGAAAGCCTTTCTGAGTGTTGGCATTCTGGGTTCCGACCAGCGGAAGGGTGCTCAAGAGTAGCAGCACGCCCAGGGCCAGGAAAACGCCCCGATCGCTGTAGAGACCACTGAAGACACCGGTAAGTCCCACGAGCACCGTAGCACCCAACACATAGGCATCCCGCTTCTCCTTCCTGGTCATGGCCATCCGCCCGAAAGGGTGAAAGAGCAGGGCGCAGTTGGCCAGGCTCGCTCCCAGCCAGGTGGCGTAGGCAAACACGAGGTACCCGATGAGTAGGGGGGTGATGAAGGGTTGGAGTTGGGGGTTGTTTTCACCCACGCTGCGGGCGAAGCGGTAGAGCAGGAAAAGCCCAATCATGATGCCAAACTGGGCACCGGACGGCAGGGCTCCCATCTTAAAGAAGAAGGCCAGTAACCCACGATAGAAGACATTGCGGGCCTTCAGGGCTTCCAACGCACCGAGCCGGGCCCACTCAAGTTCGGGCTCCAGTCGGAGGGCTTCCTTGAAGTGGAGGATGGCTTCCCTGGGGTCGCCCTGGCGGAGATAGCTCCAGCCTTTGTTGGCAAAGGCGAACCCGTCCTCCGGGTCGAGGCGCAAGGTTTCATCGACGAGATGGGCCACTTCCGCATGCTGTCCCAGCTGGTTCTTCGCGGCCGTCAGGATGCTGCGGCACTGACCGTGTTCGGGGTCAGACTGAAGTCCCTGCTCGGCCGCTTCAATCGCCTGATGCCATTTCTTCCGTTGAAAGAGAATGGCCGATTTCAGGCCATGATAGCTGGCGTCATGGGGGTCGAGGGCAATGGCCACATCAATGGATTCCAAAGCCTTGGCCGGTTTGTCGAGCCCCTCATAGACCAAGGCCATGACGTAGTGCACAAAGGGCCACTCCGGTTCACGGCTGACGGCCAATTGGGCGGGGGCCAGGGCTTCTTTCGCGCGGCTCTCCATGCGCAAACAATAGCCGAGAAAGGCATTGAGCACCGCATCTTCCGGTGCCTGGGCAAGGCCCTGCATGACCATACCGCGTGCTTCGGAAAAACGCCGTTGGTCGAGGAGGAGTTCCACCCGCCGCATCACTGCTTCCATTTGTTACACCTTTCGCCCCACCCGTTGCGTTAACGCACTACTTCAAGTTGAGGTAGGCCTTGATGTCATCGTAGACGCCGCCTTCATTGGCAAAGGCCGCATAGTTTCGCGCTGTGGAAAGCCATTCCTGTGTACTGGCCCGCTGCCGTTTGAGGCTGGCCAGAAGGTCTTTTGTTCGAATCGGCTCGGGCTTGCCGGACTTCATGGCCTGTCGTAGTTTCTCTTCGATGACACGGTCCACCAAGCCCCGGAGGTCGGCACCGGAAAATTCCTTCGCCTTCGCCGCAATCTTGCTGTAGTCCACCGATTCGGTGGGTTTGTCGGCCAGAAAGATCTCGAGGATTTTAGCCCGGGCATCGGCGTCGGGCGGCGGCACGAAGATGACTTCATCAAAACGCCCGGGACGACGGAAGGCCGAGTCCAGGTGCCACGGGGCATTCGTCGCCGCCAATACGAGGATGCCCTCGTTGGAGGCATCGACGCCATCCAACTCGGCGAGGAATTGGTTAATCGTGTGTCGACTGGCACTGTTCCGCATATCGGTGCGACTGGCGGCGAGGGCATCGACTTCGTCAAAGAAGAGCACACAGGGCGCGTTGTTCCGGGCGTATTCGAAGACAGCATGCAATTGCTTTTCACTGTTGCCCACGTACATATCCAGAATGTCATGCAATCCGATGCTGATGAATTTGGCTTCAATCTCACCGGCCGTTGCGCGGGCAATATGGGTCTTTCCGCACCCCGGGGGGCCATACAGCAATATGCCGCCACCGGCCTTCTTGCCATACATGGCATAGAGTTCCTGGTTGGTGCTCGGCAGAATGATTTTCATACGAACGTCATCTTTGACCGACGCCATGCCGCCCACGGCATCAAAGCCGAAGGGAGGCTTCTCCATGACAAATCCGGGCAGCTCCGGGTCTCGCCCGGCCACGGGCGGGCGTTCCGAATGAGGGGGAAGCTCCAGAGGGTAAGACGCGAATGTGTCTTCCACCAAGCGCTGCCCGCTATTGCCCCGGGCGCTGCCGATACGCATTGGCGTCTCGGGTGACGTCGAAGATTCCTCGGAGCTTTCCGTCAGGTCGCCAAGGTCGGAGTCCGCCAGGGAAGGATTCAACGCAATGGCGCGCCGAAGGGATTCCTGCGCCTCTCCATCTTGTCCCGCCCGTTGGAGCAGTCGTGCATGGAGCAGCCAGACCGTGTCATCCCCATCTGATTTGGCGAGGATGTCTTCCGCCAGCACGAGCCCCATGCTGTAGTTGCCTTTGTGAAGACATACCTGCGCGAGCACGGTTTTACAGCCCCCATCTTCCCCGTCATGCTGGAGGCCCGCCTTGGCTTCTTTTTCGGCTTCGTCATAGCGCTCCAGATCAAGGAGGCTCTCTGCCACCATACGCCGGAGCGGTACATTCTCGGGAGAATACTGAAGGGACTCCCGCAACGCGTTCAACTGTTTTTCCCTGGGGTCCATGGCGCTGCTATCCTACTGCTATTACTGCGTTTCCAGCCGCACAGGGACGCGCCCGACTGTGCACCGGCCCCGCGATGTCGTAACCCTAGCATGGGCGCACCGGAATGCTCAACATAGCTGTGGTATACTGGTGGTGGTATAGTTACTCTATCGCGCAGGAGGCGCGGTATCGAACCATTCAAAGGATTGAGCTGTTATGGCCGGCATTGGAGCCATTACCACCACGTTGTTTCCTCAGGTTGGGCTTAGCCCCACGCGTGGTGAATCGACATCCGAAAACAATCCCAGCGCTTCCCCGGTGGCTGGACGGGGTGTCCGTGCCCAGTCGGACGGCCCTGACGACGAAGCGCGGGGCGCGACACAAGAACTTTCCGACGAAGAAAAGAAGGAAGTCGTTGAGCTCAAGCGACGAGACCAGGAAGTCCGACAGCACGAGCAAGCCCACGTAGCGGCGGCGGGGCGCTATGCCCAGGGCGGTCCCCAATACGAATTCACCACGGGGCCCGATGGCCGCCAATACGCCACCGGTGGGCACGTGAATATCGACGTCAGTCCGGCAAGGACACCGGAGGCCACCATACAAAAGGCCCAGGTGATTCGCCGCGCCGCCCTCGCGCCCGCGGAGCCCTCCGGACAAGACCGGGCGGTCGCCGCACAGGCCAGCCAGTTGGAGAGCGAGGCCCGCCGGGAGTTGCAGGAAGCCCAGCAGGCCGAAGCGCAGGGGGAGGGGGAAGAAACAAACCCGACCACGGTTGATGGCGCAGAAGCGACGGCCACGCCCCTCGATCCGCCACCCGCGTTGCGCCGGGAAATCTCGCAGTATCAACCGGGGGAGGCACAAGGCCGTGTGACAGGCGGCGGGGTATCCGGTGTGGGGCGCCTGGATCTTTCGATCTGAGTTGGACCCCGCTCAGGGATGGCCTCGCCCCATGTTGTTGTGTACACGCAGCAATCGTTTGTCGAGCCGGTGGGTTGTGAAGGCGGGGTAAAACCCAGACGGCGGTGGGTGTCCCGTCGTTTGTGATGTAGACGCTCTGCCAGCGCCGCCAACGACGGGACAGCCACGCCCGTTCAAGCCACGTGCCCTACCGTGTCCACACGCGAAGTTGATATCGGAGGGCGAAGAAGTGAGAGCACGGTGGGCGAGACAGTCCCTACTCAGGGATGGCCGCGTCCGTTCACGGCACGTGGCGCCCGGTGTCTTCATGGCGACAGGCACAAGCACATGGCTTTCCAGGCCGGGCTGCCGGCCGTCGTGCTACTGAATTTCTATACGAACAATCGTATCCACCTCATCCTGCGCGACGCCCGCCATGTCCACGCTCAATCGCTCCCCGATTCGCTCAAAGGGAAGCGCTTCGCCGCCGGGGTATCGTGTTACCGAAAGGATTTCACCGGGCAGGGGGGAAAGGTCGATGAAGCGCCGCTCGAACAGGCCCCGCTTTCCCAACGGGTTGCTCAAAATATGGAGATACACAAGCCCGGTTTTCGGCTGCCGCACGGCATAGCCCCAGTCCGCCGGGGGCAGGTCCAAGGGCATGGCACCAAGTATGGAATCCCGTCGGGGCTCCAGCCAGTCCGCAACGGCCCGCAGGAGGGCCACCATGTCATAGTCCTCCTCCAACACGGGGGTCGTGTCGAAGTCCATCGTTCTGGGTGCTTCGAGATTGGCCGGATCGGCGAGTAGGGTAACTATCGCCTTGCACCACTCACCCGGATCCATGTAGCCCTTCCACGGTAGACGCCAGGAGTCCACCGGCATGAATTTCGGGTTGTTCCGCAGCAGCGGCGCGGGCGGCCAATGGCCCCAATAGGAATCCGTCCGAAAGGACCCATGGACTTGGAGAATATCGATGTCCCCCGTTTCGTAGTCCCGGGCGCGGATGTCGTTGTTGGCGGTAATCAGGCAATTCGGATCGAGGGTCCGAATGAGGCTGTAAAGGGCGTCAAATTCCGTTGGCTCGCCGTAGCCCTCGATAGACAGGTCGAACCACCACAACGCCGGAGCGTTCAGTTCCATGAAACGCTCCAGGGCCTCATGCATACGTTCCGCGTGGGAGGCGGCATCGGGGGAAAGCTCCTTGAAGTCGAAGAAATTCATGTATTGGGCGAAGCGAATTCCCGCCGCGCGCAAGGCATCGCGATAGGCCCTCATAGCCGGTGAATCGGCGACTTTCAAGTTTCCTTCGGGGTCCAGGCTCCACCATGCGAAGGCCGTATAGGCCTGCCAGTCGAAACCCGCCCGCTTCAGCAAATCGACTTGCTCTTCGACATGGTCAAAGGCCCAGTGCGTTTCATCTGCGCTATGGTGGTGGCGGAGGCTTCCAAGCCGTGTGCCCGTCTCCCACCACAGCTCGGTCGGGCGCGGCTTCATCCGAAGCGCACGCTCGGCGGTGGCGCTGTTGGGCGGCGTTGCGCTATCGGTCACCGTAATTCGAAGGAGATGGCGCCCGACTTTCGTTGTGCGACCATGGAATTCCCCCTCTTCGTCATCCAGGCTCAGGCCGTCGGGGAGACCCTCGACGTCCCAGGTGTAGGGCGGGACCCCGCCACTGGCCAACAGTCGAAAGGGCGATGCGCTCGGGTTTTCGCCGGGAAATTTCCCGCCCGCATTGCGCACATCGAGCCAGACGTAGGGCTGCTTGTTGTAGCCGTCGGGTAAGGCCGGCGTAAGCACGGCTAAGGCGTCATCTTCGCCGCTCTCCGGCCCATATTCCAGGCCACCCACGGGCTCACCGGCCTCGTCCGTCAGATTGAAATAAAAGCCCCAGATGCGACGCTCGTTGACTACCTTGACCAGCGCCGTGTTCCAACCCGCTTCGAGGCGAATCCGCGCGATCTGGGTGTCGCGGTTGGCACGCTGAACCTCGGGTTGTTCGAGGACGAGTGTGCCGTTGAGCCAGACTTTGCCCCGGTCGCGGGCACAGAAGCGAAGCCAGACCTCCTGCGCTGCGGGCGACCACACCCGGGTGCCGCAATAGGCGACCTGCCGTTCATCGCCGCCACCCGGTCCGCCCTCGCGGCCATCTAAGAAGTACGTGTAAAGGTCGTTGTAGTCGTCGTAGTTTCGGCAGTAGTAGCGGTCATCGAA
>JAUIMA010000267.1 GCA_030432675.1 Candidatus Hydrogenedentota bacterium
CAAGTTGGTCGGTGTGGCAGACGTCCGTATGGAAACGGCAAAGAAACTCGCCGATCAGTATGGCGCAGATGCCTTTGACGACTATAAAGAGATGCTCAAGCGGGATGATATTCACGCTATTTCCTTATGTGTACCCAGTGGGTTGCGTATGGAAATCGCCGTCGATTGCGCTAAGGCGGGCAAACACATTCTTTCGGAAAAGCCCCTGGACGTCACGACGAAACGCATCGACAAGATCATTAAGGCCTGTGATGATGCGGGCGTGAATCTCGGCTGCATTTTTCAGAGTCGCTTTGCCGAAGGATCCGAGCAAATTCGCAAGGCCATCGACCAGGGCCGCTTCGGGAAAATTGTCCTCGGCGACGCCTATATCAAGTGGTTCCGTTCCCAGGAGTATTACGACAGTGGCGCCTGGCGTGGAACGTGGAAGTTCGATGGTGGCGGTGCCCTGATGAACCAGGGTATTCACTACATCGACCTCCTCCAGTGGTTCATGGGACCGGTGAAATCCGTTTACGCCCGCACGGCGCTGGTGGCCCACGAAGGCCTGGAAGTGGAAGATTTAGCCACGGCCATCCTGGAATTTGAAAACGGAGCCCAGGGGGTCATCGAAGGCAGCACGGCCATCTGGCCGGGCAATCCCGCCCGCGTGGAAATACACGGTACAGAAGGCAGTGCCGCCATGGAAGATGGTAAGATTGTCTCGTGGCAGTTCAAGAAAAAGCGTGCCGCAGACAAGAAAATTGAAGCCGCGATGGCAGGGGAGTCGGCACTCGGTTCTGGTGCCTCCGACCCCTTGGCCAGTCTCAAGATTGAAGGCCACCGCCGCCAGATTGCTGACTTTACGAAGGCCATACAAAAAGGCGAGCAGCCCGCTATTCAAGGTCGGGAAGGCCGCCTGGCCGTGGCCCTCATCGAGGCTATCTACAAGTCGGCAAAGACCGGCAAGGTAGTGAAGCTCTAAGGCCCTTCCAAGAGTCTTCGCCCACCGCTCAATGGATTCGTATCACCCACCATACCTTTGCTATGGTGGGTGTTTCGTACCCTGATGCGGCGGGGAGCGAAGTCGGCCCCCTGTGCGATTGTTTCCGGGGCCAATGGTGTATGAACCCGGTAATTCGAGGTAACTGAAATGATCAAATTTCCCTGTTATGTAGTAACGGTTGCGTTGGTATGGGCAATTGGCCTGGCACCTGCGCAAGAGTTGACTCTCAAAGAGGCCTCCCAGGTGATTGCACGGGTTGGTGATGAAGAGATCACGGCCGGTGATTTTGCTCGGGACCTTCAGGTTCGTCTGGCCCAGATGAAAGCCACGACCGGTAAAGAGGTCCAGGCAGACTTGCGCATTCGTCGTGCCCTGATGAATGAATTGATTCAAGAGCGCGTCCTGAGTATTGCGTCGCGTAATGCCGATGTTACGGTGGACGATGCCGCGCTCGAGGCCGAGTTTAAGGAGCGCAAAGAAATCTTTGATTCAGAGGAGGCCTATGAAGCCTACCTCGACGCCCTGAGACTCACGGAAGCGGGCCTCAAAGAACATATGCGGGCACGACTGCGCATTAAGGCATTCATCGACAGAGAAACGGGGCCGATTGAAGCGAGTGATGCCGAAATCGAGGAGTTCTACGCACTGATGAAGTCACAGGGCACGATGACACGGACCAACGATACCCGGGATATCGCGGTGATTCTCTTCCGTGCCAAAGGCGGTACGGATGAAAGTTGGCGCGCGGCCGAAGAGCGCGCAACGGCGGCGCGCGAACGACTCGCGGCCGGGGAAGTATTCGCTGAACTCGCGAAAGAGCTGTCCGAGGACCCTAATACCGCGCCAGACGGCGGCAAGCTGGTGGAGATGCAGGTAGGGAGTTTTTATCCCGAGTTGGAGGAAGCCATGTCGAAGCTCCCTATCGGAGAGGTGTCGCCTCCCGTGCGCAGTGTGATGGGCTGGTATCTCATCACCATTCTGGAGGAGAATCGTCCGGGAATCGTACCACTGGAGAAGGTTTCGGACATGATCGCAACGCAAATTGTTGAGCGGGAGCGAAAGGCAAAGGTTAAAGAAATTGTCGCCGAGGCCCAGAAATTGATTCGTGTGGAGATAGTGAAGACGGATGCATTGGAAGCGGAGGCCGACGTAGCCCCGGTGTCGCAGTAAGCCCTCGGGTATCGTCGTATAAACGTTTTAGATGAGATGATTCATGCTGCGGGCTCCGTCGCGTGAGAAATAGCTAGACAGGAAATCAGTATGAGCAAGTCATTGAAATTGGGACTGATCGGCGCCGGGATGTTTGGCGGAGACGTGCATCTGCGCACCTACCTCCAGCTGGAGCAGAATGGGTTGATTCCCTGGTTGGGTCGTCTCGGACTCGATAACATGGCCCGTAAGCTGGGCGATATCGAGATCGATTTTGTTGCCCTCGCCACCCACACCGAAGCGTCGGGTAAACGCACACAGACCCACTACCAAGATCTGGGAATGTCTTTCGCTACCTATCATGGTGAAACGCCCTGGATTGACCTCCTGGATGCCCATCCTGATTTGGATATTCTTGCTGTCGCCACGCCCGATCATCTTCATGCCGCGCCTATTCTGGCCGCCCTGGAGCGCGGGGTTCACGTCATCACCGAAAAGCCCATGACCCTGGATACAGAAGAGGCGGACGCAATCCTGGCGGCATCGAAGAAATCAGGTTGCATGGTGGGTGTGGACATGCACAAGCGCTATGACCCCGATCACCTCAGTATTCGCGACAAGATTGCGGACCGAATTGGTGAGCCGCTCTATGGCCGCGCAGTGTTGGAAGAACCTCTGGAAGTCTCTACCGAAGTCTTCAAGAGCTGGGCCGAAAAGAGCGACCCCTTCAGCTATGTGGGATGTCATTGGACCGATCTGTACATCGCTTACTTCGGGGTGAAGCCCGTCTCTCTCCATGCAGTTGGTCAGAAGAAAAAACTTCGTCAGGAGCACAATCTTGACGCCTTTGATGCGGTCCAGGTCAAAGTTCAGTTCGACAATGGTATGAGCATCGACTTCATAAACAATTGGATCGTGCCGGACAAGTTCGAAGCGCCGGTGAACCAGGAGAGCCAGCTTTTCGGTACCCACGGCATGGTGGAATCGGACAGTCAATATCGCGGACTCCGCTTTTGCACCACGGAAAATGGCACCCAGACCATGAATAATCACATGACACGGGACGTCAAGCGGGAAGACGGTAGCCTGGGGTATGTGGGGTACGGTGTGGACAGCCTCGTCGTATGCATTGAGAAGGTCGCCGAAATGAAGTTCCTCGGTAGAAGCCTCGCTGACATCCACAAAGGCTACCCTAACCCGGAAGAAGCGCGTCTCTCCGTGTTGATCGTCCATGCGGCGCGTGCGGTCGTGATGCGCAACCAGACCTATATCGAGGCGGGGAAAGGAGCCCCCGTCACGGCCATCTTTAATGAAGAAGGTATCACGATGTTCGACCCATATACCGGGCCCGAAAAGATCTACAATCGGCCCGTGTGATATGCCCAAACGTGCCCGCGCCATAGCCCTCATTGTCCTGCTGGTGGTGCTGTCCTTTGGCATAGCCGCAGGCGGGGTGTGGTGGCGTTGGACCGGAGGGGCACTGCCTTGGGCTACCACCTTGTCCTGGCAACAAATGGATGGCTTGGTGGAAACCCAGGTTATCGCCGCGACGGACGTCACGCTGCATATCCAACCCGAATCCGGGCGGATGGAGGGGGTCGCCACCCTATCTCTGGCTGCTCCGGGGGGAGGAGGGGCAGAAGTGGCGGTATTACTGAATCCCGGCTTTACCCTCCAAGCGGTTACCCTGGACGGCGAGGCCCTGCGCTACGATCGTTATCGCGAGCGTATCCGCGTGGGCTTGCCACCGGACAAAAACACCGGGGAATTGCAGTTTACGTATGCCGGTTGGCCGGAAGCGACCAACGGCTCCACCCATGTGGCAAATGCCGACGAAGTATTGCTCGACAAACTGCAATGTTGGTACCCCATCGATCTCAAGAGTTTTGCTTCCTTTTCGGCTACCGTATCAGTACCGGAAGCGTGGGAGGTGGTGTGGGGCGGAGCCCTCAAAGAGAATCAACTGAGGGATGGCCATCGTTGGGTCATCTGGGAGGAAACACGGCCTGTATTGGCGGTTGGGCTGGCAGCAGGCCGCTATGAACGTCGTGCGCGGGTGCAGGGGAGTATCCGTTGTGCTGTCTATGCCCGCGAGCTGACTGACGAGACGACAGATGCCCGGTTGGCCGCCATGGGCGATGCCTATAACGCGTTGAATACGCGGTTGGGGACCGATCACTATGAGGTACTCAACCTCGTGGAGAGTCCAGCCGTGAAGGCCACGGTGCACGCCGGAGGATCATTGCTTTTTACGGGGCCCCACGCGCCATCTGAATCAGACCATCTTTTCGTTGATCTGGCGCGAAACGTCGCGGCCAACTGGTGGGGCGATACGGTCTCGGGTCGTTGGTTTAGCAGTCGGCCGGAAGCCGGGGAATGCATGGTGTCCTGTCTGTCAGAGTTCAGTGCCTGGCAAGCGCTACGGACCGTGAAAGGACGCCGATCCTATCTGCGGTTTATCGAGACCCAGGCCTGTCCACCCCAATTTGACGTGCCCATGAAGACCTTCAATCTTGGTCAGCGATTGCGTCCCGGTGGCAGCTTTGACGAGGAGGCCCTGCGGGTCCGGGGGGCCTACGTCGCTGCCGTACTCTCGGAGTATGCAGGGGCTGAAGCCTTTGAGCGCGCATCAAAAAATTTCATGTCGGTTCATCGATACACCACGGTTTCTTTTGCCGCCTTCTTGCATGAGTTGACCCTGGCGTCCGAGCAGCCCCTGGAGGAGTTGGTGCGGGTATGGTTTGAGCGGCCAGGAACTTTCGATTATCGCATTGCGCGGGTAGACGAAGAGGGGGGGCGCGTCCACATTACGGTGGAAAACATGGGGGATATACCGGCCTATGTGCCGCTAAAACTGGGTGTCGTTACGGAGAATGGCTACCATATCGAAACTATTGCGGTGGGCAGCGGCGCGAGCACGACTCGGGTAGCGCTTGATGGACCGCTACGCAGGGTGATCTTGGACCCGGAGTTTGAGGTAGGTGATATGCGGCGGGCCAACAATCGCTGGCCAGCTACGGAGTGGCCAACGGATTTTACCGTCGGTGCCAATGGACGTATTGCCCTTATCCGTCAGGAAGAGTGGGGAGAAAACGCACCCCAGAGCGTTAGTGTTTTTTCGCGGATGGATAAATCACCGGAGGTGGAATTGGCGGTCGGCCTGGATCTGCCCTGGAATTTTGAGTGGGATCCGGCCGGTCTTCAGTTGTCTCTTGCCAGTAAAGCGGTGCGTGGGATCTTTCACCAGGGGCAATGGCAGGCGTCCCCAGGGGCCGGGCACACCCTGCAGGCCTGGTATGGCAGGGAGCTCAGGACGTGGGATGAATCGGCTCTGTTTGGCAACCTGCCGACAGGGGACAGAAAGAGTTTCATAGCGGTCAATCAGGAGAGTGGCGATGTCGTCGTCGCCCGGCCCAACGGGCATCTCGTATTATTGACGCAGGAAGATGAGCGCGCCACGTTGCTGGGAGAAGGTATTTTTCCCGCAGATGATCTTGGATGGCGAGCGGCGGACAGGGCGTTGATTTACTTTGAACAGGGTGGCGATTTAGTCTCATTTCCGGTGGAAGGCAGTCTGCGCACGGTATTACTTCATCGAAACTATCCGGTGACGCGCTCTCGTGTCAGCCCCGCTGCTCAGTATGTTGCGTGGGTTGACCCCGCCGGGCTACTTCGTGCTGTGGATGTGATTTCCACGAACCCGGTCTATCTTTCATTGCCCGGCGAAGTGGTGGATTTCGCCTGGGAAGGAGATGCGGCCCTCATAGCCCTGGTGGCGACCATTCCCCGGCGCCTTCCCATGCGCTACCATGCGGACTACAGCTTGTGGCGCATTCCGGTCTCAACCTGGCAGGGCACCCAATTGCCCTATAATCCGGAACAGTTTGTACAAAGTACGCCCGCGGTTTCAATTGAACTCTCTCCGTAGGGAGCCGTCTACTCCGAAATGACGGTGCACACTGCCTGTACCGAGGCGGCGGCCATGCTGTCAGCCGGGGCGGAGGCCCGTTCGTAACGCAGAGGGAAGCGTGACTGAGTCCCTTTCGCCGTCACATCAATCGTCATCGGCCCGCTGGGATATTCTGAGATGTCGAGGGTATGGTGCCGGAGGGCCGGATCGGTTTCGATCAAGTGTCCGTTGACCCGCAGCTCGACGCCTTCCGGTTCTTTTCCGAGCCAGTCCCAGGATACGTCGAGTGTTTCGCCTCGGACTTCAGTGCCATCGGTTGGATGAGCCAGTACAAGAACCGTCGTCTCGGGCGTTTCCTGGTGATAGAGATCCACAAGTCCGCGGAGTAAATTGAGGTAGTAGAATCCCCAGCCGCCATCGCCACGGTATGCGGCCGCAGTTCGGGATACGGGTTCGATATCGTCGCTGAACTCCAAATTGTACGAGTCCACGTAGATATCTTTGTTCGGGCCATAGCCGAAGCCTTCCCACTGCCCGGCAAATTCCTGGTATTGGTGCAGCTGCAAAAAACGGGGGCGGTGCTGTCGGGCCACACGAAAGCCCTGGAGAAAGGTCCAGCCACCACGACGCCCATAAGCACCTTCTTTGAGCCATCCGCCTTGAGCGAAAAATGCGCTGGAAACGGTGAGAGCCTCCACGGCTCCATCATGCATGGTGGGTACGGGGGCGAGGGTGGCATCCATCCAAGACCAGAAGCCATGCTCCTCGTGATCATTGAACTCGTGTTGAAAGGACTGATAGCGAACGGTGAAATCCGCTTCATTGACACGGGAAGCGCCTGTGTCGTCTTTCCATTGGGGGCCACCGCCACTATGTACCAAGAGGAGCGGTTTGCCTAGATAGGCTTCAAAGAGGCCTGCAAATCGGGGGTTACGCACATAGGTGCTGTGAATCCATTGGAGTTCCTCGTTGACGGCCTCTACGGTGGTGCTGGGGCCATTATTCAATCCGACATACAGAGCAATGGTGGGGACGGGATGTCCCTCATCACGCATTTTTGCGAGCGTCTCCAAGAGCATGGTGGTCGCATGGATGACTTCATTGGTGTTGCTGTTCCGTTCGTGCCAGTGCGCCTTTCCCCAGAGATGATTGGTCCAATCTACCACCAGAAAATCGATGCCGGACTCGATGAGCCATATCATCTGCTGGCGAATGACGTCCGTGTTCCACGACCAGTATCGCCCGGTCAGGGGAATCGCATGGGTGGAGGCCCAATGGGCATAGTGGGGTGTGAACCAGGGCTCAAATTGAATGCCCACCCGTCGGCCAACGTCTCCATCAACACGGTGCAACTCCCGGTCGGCAACAGTCACCATCAGCGGCTCAGAAAACAGGCCTTCCGTTGGTTTTCGCGCTCCTGCAATGTCCAGCTTCCGGCTCGGCAGCCCAGGCCATCCATCCATCGCCTTCCGATAGGGACTCCAATCGATAGTTGCCAAGACGCGTGGTGATTCGCCATCGACTTCCGCGCGAAAGGGCCACCCATAAGGTGCGGTCGGGAAATAGGTCCACTCCGGACCTGAAACCAACATAGGGGCTGCGCTGTCCTCACCGTTGTCGAGGCGTACCAGCAGGCCCGCGATGCCCTTACCACCCGAGGCCGTAATCGAAAGTACATTATCTCCAGGTAGGATATGGGGTTGAAGGTCCCCAAGCGGTTCGGTGGATTGCCAGCCCGCAACCTGGGCGATTTCTTCGCCGTTCAAATAGATCGTGGCTTCATTGTCCACCGCCACAAAGAGGCGGAGTGGTGTAGTCGTATCTTCCACCAGGAAGGTTTGTTGAAAGTACTGAGGCGTGTCTCCCGCTGCCGTGTCACCCCATATCCAGGCCCCTTGGGGACCCCGGGCGGAAGGGGATTCCACCATCACCTGAATCTCCTGGGGGCCCACGTTGGGAAGGGGAAGGTAGTGGGTTGCCCGACCACGGGCATCGGTTAGCTCGATGGCACCCCAACGCTTGCCATTGACAAAGGGAAGGATGCGGTGGCCTTCGAGCGTCGAATGGTCTCCCGCCCTGATCTGGGTCTGGAGGATTACGCTGTCACCCATTGGGATTGCTTGCTGATCGACGTCCGTGTGCACCGAATCGGCGGCAAAGGCAGCCGAGAGCAAGAAAGTGGCCAAGGCGGCAAAAAGGGTATGCATGGGGTTGTTCAAGTGAGATACCTCGTGTCAGATTATGCCAACGAATTCCCGTTCCGCTGATGGTACGGGATCTGGAAGGACGGGTGCCAGTGTTCCGGCAGGTGACGAAGCCCCTGTCTACCGCGTATAATG
>JAUIMA010000268.1 GCA_030432675.1 Candidatus Hydrogenedentota bacterium
CAGGTTTAGCGTTCGGAAGCGCTGCATGCCCACGGCCATGAAGAGCAGGGAGTAGACTGCCGCGTAGACCGTGAGGGCCGCCAGTACCCATAGGGGCGCCGCAGGAAAGTTGTGAACTTCTCGCTTGGTCAAGTCGAAGAGCTCCAGGTGGGGGAGCAACCAATACAAGGTGTCGACAACCCAGACGCCCCATCCCTCGAGGTCGGTACGTACGGTAATCAAGGTGTTGGCAAAGGTCTGCATGGCAAGGGCGAGGAGCATCGACACGGTTACGTTGCCGCCTTGGGTCAAGTAAACAGATAGACTGAGCGTCATGCCCGCGATAATCCACATGGAGAGCATGCGGAGGTAGACCGATTGAAAAAAGACACCCGATACCGGAATGTCGAGGATGCGAAACAGTAGATACAGCTCCGCGGAGAAGAGCAGGACCACGGCAGAGGCCATGACACCGACGCCAAGGTATTTCCCGAGAAAGACTTGAAGCCGCGATACGGGCTTCGCCAGTAAGGGATAGAGTGTCCGGTTTTGAATCTCGTTGGGAAGTTGGCGCGCGGCCGTGACGACACAAATCAGCACGGCCAGCAGTCCCGTCACGGTGAAGCCAACGTCTTTCACAAACTTGCCCAGCCCCTCGGTGCCGAATCGACTGAAGAGGCCTGCTCCAAAAACAATCAGGGCTGCGAGGATGAGGACCACGTAGGGATCCTTGCGCCGGAAGGATTCAATGATGGTTACTTGGGCAATACCCAATATCTTTTCCATGGGAGGGTTCCTTTTTGTGCCACGATGGGCGATATTAACTGACCTTGTGGCCAATGCTATGGACGAAGAAGTCTTCCAATGACCCCGGTTCCTCGAAGCTGTGTTGAATGGGAACGTCCATCTCTTCCAACAGGCCATTGAGGGCCGCATGGGCCTCCACACTGTCGGCAGAGAAGGTGGTCTGCCCATTGCTCACCGCGTGGATGAATACGCCCTGGGGAAGCTGGGGGGGAGAAAGCAGGCCGTCAACGCACACAATGTGCCGCTGTATGGCGTTGGACATGGCCGACAGCTTGTCTTCGACCAGAACCCGTCCTTCGTCGATGAGAATGACCCGATCGCAAAGCATGGTCACCTCCGACAGTTCGTGGGAGGAAAAGAAGACGGTTTTTCCTTTCGCCTTGAAATCCATCAGAATTCGGCGCACGTCATAGCGGGCCACCGGGTCCAGTCCCGAGGTGACCTCGTCCAGGATGAGCAAGGCGGGTTCCCCCATGATGGCCTGGGCGATGCCCACCCGTTGGAGCATACCCTTGGAGAAGCCGCGGACCGGTTCCCGGTCACGCCCCGTCAACTTAACCTTGTCCAAGAGATCGTCGATAATGTCTTCCCGTTCCCCCCGGGGGATCTCGCGGAGTTTGGCAAACATTCGCAAGGTTTCCCGGGCGTTCAAGAAAGGATAGTAAAGGGCAACCTCGGGGAGAAATCCCACCCGACGGCGTCCCGCCATGTGTCCGGCGGGCAGACCCATCACCTGAACGGTGCCCCGGGTCGGCTTACGGAAACCCATCAGTACCTTGATGGACGTGGATTTTCCGGCACCGTTGGGGCCAATGAAACCCACCACTTCACCGCGACGGACGGTCAGATTCAGCCCATCTACGGCGCGAATCGTTTTGCCACTGTCGGTTTTGTATTCCACCATCAAGTCGGTGATGGTGATTACTTCATCGGGGATGTCTATCATGGGGTGGGTTCTTTCTCGGATGTGTCTGCGTCAGTTTGAGAGTTTGTCGTTGGCTCTTGGATGGGTGTTTGCGGTTCGGATTGGTCATCCGGTGAGGCCGGTTTATCTCGGTGAGGGCCGTGGCTGCTTTCCTCATCGTGGTGGTGATCGGAGTCCCCATCCCGGTGATGCTCCCGGGTATGGCGCGCCAAGTAAGGGTTCCGGCCTTCCTTGCGCGCCTGGAGATACTCCTCCGCTTGCGCGACCTCAAACTCAAGCCCCAGCGCCTGGTCAAATACGGCGTCGTTCACGCCTGCCCCTTCCGTCAAGTAGTGCTGAAAGGCCCGAATGTGATGTTCCTTCGCCGCACAGCCCGCGCTGTGTTCGAGGCGCCATCCATCTTCCTCGAGGCGATAGTAATACTCAATGCCTTTGAAGGTTTCGCAGGCTTCGTCGCCTGCTTCGCGGATGTATACATGGACCACACCAAAGGCGGGGCCAAAGAGTTCATAGGGACGGTCCATATCCACGATGGCCAGATAGTCAAAGTTCTCCCGGTTTACTTCCCCGGGTTCGGTGGCAAACCACTCGTCAATGTGGTCTTGGGCAAGGTCTTTGAGTGACGCGCGAACGTCATGGTTCTCATAGGTGGCATGGGCCACCCACCCGAAAAAGACAAAGAGAACGATGGCAACGACATAGATGTCTTGCCTGCGTATTATGATTTCCATAGGGGAGTACTCCCGACTTAGATGGTTTTCATACGGGGGGGTAGTGCGTCAGTCGGGTAGTAGACGGTGCGTAAGGGCTGTGCAACATTCCACTGATGAAAGACGCGGCGAGCGATGAATCGACTAGCCGCGCGGAGGGGGACCCCGTTTGTAGACAGGCAGGTGGGTCAGGCGACTTGCGGAGACATCCTCTGGCCCTCCAGGTGTGTCGGTCTGGAGCGATGCAATAATTCGGGAAGCCGTCGAATCCGCCCCAAGGGTACGGTCCAGTGAAACGCACACGACACAGTGGGATGGGGGATCCGTGTGGTCGCCATCTCCACAATCGGGATCGATACAATCGCCCGTCTCGGCATCGCAATGGCTCGGAGCAGGGTGCGCACTATGGGCCAGCACATAGTGGAAGGAAGCCCCCAGACTGGAGATCCCCAGACACAACGCCATCGCGACGTGACGTATCACGAGGTCAATCTTTTTGTTGCCGTGCGAAGACAAGGGCTTCATGGGAATAGTGCGCTCCTAATCGATAATGAAGATGATAAAGCATTATCAACTACGTGTCAAGGAAAAATTGCATTGAAACACAGAAACGACAAACGGGTCCGATAGATATTTCAGAGTGCCACGGTTAAGCCCTCAGGGTTGGACCGTGGCACCCGACGTTGCTATTGAGTCTTAGGGGTCGCCGATATAGAAACTGCACCCCAGGTCCCGTTGTTTCGAAGGCTGACTCGCCGCCCACTTCTCAAAGGACGGGACAGCCACGCCCACCAGCAAGTTACCCCCTTTGATAGAACGCGTGAGGTCCGACCTTGCCCCCTTGGAATTCCATCGATTGGGGCGAGGCCGTCCCTGATATTTCCCCGTACGAAGGAAGGCGGCGCAGACTCCTGGTTATTCCCCCTTGAACTCTGGCTCCCGTTTCTCCATGAAAGCCATGACGGCTTCCATCAAATCGTGGGTGTGGATGCGGGAGGTATTCCAATGGGCCACGAAATCCAGGCCTTCCTGGATGGGGTGCTCTTCGGAATAGTGGAGGACCTGCTTCACCCCCTGGACGGCGAGGGGGGAGTTGGCCGCAATCTCTCCGGCCAGGGCACGGGCGGCTTCAAGGAGTTCATCCTTCGTTTCGTAGACCGCGTTCACGAGCCCAAAATGATGGGCCCGATCCGCTGTGACCCGATTGCCCGTGTAGGCCATTTCGCGCGCGAAACCTTTTCCCACGATGGCGGTGATGCGCTGCAGGGTGCCCAAGTCTGCGACCATGGCAATCTTGGTTTCCATGATGCTGAAGGTCGCGTCGCTTGTGCAGAGCCGAATGTCCGCCGCCGTGCAGAGATCCACGCCGCCGCCGATGCAATGGCCGTGTACGGCTGCGATGACGGGTTTGCGACAACGTTCCAAGGTCGAAAAACTGTCCTGCCAATCACGGACGAGTTGAAAGAACGCCGTCGCCGCCGCGCCTTTGCTGACACTTTCGTCCGTTGACATCAGATTCGCTGCCGCTGCTTTCAGGTCGAGGCCCGCGGTGAAGAGTTTGCCCTCGGCCCACAGGACGACGGCCCGAATCTCGGGGTCTTGGTCCAGCTCACGGAAGGCAGCGCCAATTTCTTCAAAGAAAACCGGTGCCATGGCATTGAGTCGCTCGGGATTATTCAAGACGACTTCGGCGACATGGCCGTTTCGTTCGACGCGTACTACGGTAAAGTCAGGCATGGCGAAGCTTCCTCCAGGGTGAATGGCTACCGGGTATCGTAGTGGTCTGGCCCCCACAATACAACGTGGTGCACGTGGGACGTTTTGCCGCGATTCGGTTAGTCTGACCTCCTTTGTTCGCATGATATTGGCTACTTTACGAGGGGCCGATACCGTCCCCGTGGGTCGTTTTGCTGTGAATCGGTTTGTCCGGGCATTGGGCGCGATACCGCCCCCGAAGAGCTTTTCCCTGCCCAACCCCACAGCATAAAGCGAAGTCGTGTGTCCCTTTCCCGGGGGGTAAATCAATCCACGGCATCTTGCGTCTTTTGGAGAAGTCCATCGTCTATTCAGGGGACGAAGGAATTGCCTGGGTTTCTCCCCAGGAATAGGAGATTTACGATGGAAAGTAAGAAAATGAAGCATTCGAACGATTCACTCCCCATTGCCGTCATCGGCGCCGGACCTGTGGGGCTTGCGGCGGCGGCAAATCTGGTGGAGCGCGGATTACAACCCCTCATCCTTGAAGCGGGCACCCGTGTTGCGGCCAGTATGTGGGATTGGGGGCACGTGCGTCTGTTCACGCCGTGGTCCTTCTTGGTTGACCCGGCGAGCCGCCGTCTTCTCGAGGCCCACAGCGATTGGCAGGCTCCCAAAGAAGACTACGTTCCCTACGCGAAGGACTTGGTAACGGAGTTGCTCGATCCCTTGGCCGAACTGGACGTGATGGCTCCGTATATTAAGCTGGAACATACGGTGGTGTCGGTTTCGCGCGATGGGCATGACCGTATGAAAGGCGGGGCCCGAAACGAGGCGCCTTTTCTCCTTGTGGTGGATACGCCAGCGGGTGCACGGCGCATTAAGGTGCAAGCCGTGATTGATGCGTCGGGGACCTGGACGACGCCCAACCCCTTGGGTGCCGGCGGCGTGTTGGCCGATGGTGAACGCGATTTTCAGCAGAAGGTGCGCTATGGCATGCCCGATGTGCTCGGAAGAGAGCGTTCCCGTTACCAGGGCAAACGTACGTTGGTCGTGGGGTCGGGTCACTCCGCCATTGGAAGTGTCTTGAGCCTGGCGGCACTGGCTGAAGCGGACGATGCAACTTCCGTCACCTGGGCGGTGCGAAACACCGATGCCACGACCCTTTGGGGTGGTGGTGCGGCGGACGAAATCGCCGAGCGCGGTGCCCTGGGAACGCGGGTCCATCAGGCGGTGAATTCGGGTACTGTGACGTTGCTGACGGGGCTCTCCATCAGTGCGCTGCGTGAATGCCCTGGGGGCATCGAGGTTGTGGATGTGGATGGCGTCGGGCACACGGTGGTGGACGAATTGGTCGTGGCCACCGGTTCCCGTCCAAACCTCGACATGCTCCGCGAGTTGCGTCTCGAGCTGGACGTTGTCACCGAAGCGTCGAAGGCATTGGGGCCGCTCATCGACCCGAATCACCACAGCTGCGGATCGGTGCCGCCCCACGGGGCCGACGAACTCAAACATCCCGAAACCGGTTTCTATATGGTGGGTATGAAGAGCTATGGCCGGGCACCGACCTTTCTGATGCGGACCGGATTTGAGCAGGTGCGCTCGGTGGTTGCTGAGTTGGCGGGCGATTTCGAAGCGGCCCGTCGCGTGGAGCTCACGTTGCCTACCACCGGGGTATGTTCCACGAACCTGGCCTTTGACGAGCCGGAGACGCCCAATCAGGGCGGATGTTGTGGCACTACCGCCCAAGCAGGCAGTTGCTGCGGCTGACGAATAGTAAGACGCGGAAGAAATCCATCGGCCCGGCGGGTCGATGGATTCTCCGCCTATTGGCGGCACAGGCGGTGGCGATATACAATAGAAGGCGCGCGTGGAAACCGATGCGCCGTGTTGTTTGAATAGAAAGAGGTGTCGCGTGATAGATCATCCCGTAACGACGGAAGAAATCTGGGAGCTTCTCAGTCAGAAACTGCGCTTATTTATTCTCAAGCGGGTATCCGACGAGCAAATTGCCGACGATCTCCTCCAGGAAACGTTCTTGCGTATTCACCTGAAACTCGGTGACATCAAGAGCACCGAGCGCCTCACCGCCTGGGTATTTCAGATTGCCCGGAATCTGGTTATTGATCATTACCGTTCCCAAGGCCGTCGCCCCGACCTGGTGGCCGACGATATTGAGTACCAGTGTGACGTCCAGGAGAAAGAGAATATCAATGAGCTGGTGAGCGGATGGCTTCCTGCGATGATCGAAAGTTTGCCGGAGACCTATCGCGAGGCGCTGGCATTGTATGAGCTCCAGGGGGTTCCCCAGCAAGAGATCGCCGACCGACTGGGGATTTCGCTGTCCGCTGCGAAGTCACGGGTTCAGCGGGGCCGGGAGAAGCTGAAGGCCATTCTCCTGAATTGCTGTACCTTTGAACAGGATATTTTCGGCAATGTCCTGGAGTACGACGTGAACGATCCCAATGAGCGGCGACACTGCGACCGCTGCTGATTGGGATGGGGGGGCGCGGAGCACGTTGGAGAGAAATTAGATGGACGTCCGGCGCCGGACTGTTGACCATCGACGATTTTCCTCGGGCTACCCACGGGTCCCAGCATGGCTGACGGTGTCTGGACAGGGTAACCGGTATAGTCTGTCCGTGGAATCCGCCTACGCATGGGCTGCGACGCATTGGGTGACTTCGAGAAGTGAATGTCTGATCGGATATTCACCGCCGATGGCCTCTATGTATGGGGCGTGGGCGTTGCTATTTTGACCCTCTACGTATGCGTTTCCCGCACTCTCATCATGTGCTATTCATAGCAATGAAGGTATAGAGTCCGGTTAAGATCAGGGTGTATCCAATGAGGACGTAGAACCACTTGCCAGCCAGCTTGGGTGTTCGCAGACTTGACAGATTAAACATCAGCAGTGCCACCAGGAGTATGTAGAGTACGAACGAGAAAGCGGTGTGGCCAAGGAAGGTCTCAAACAGAAACACAAACGAAAGTAAGAGGGCGTTCATATCGAGGGCCAGCCCGGTATAGGTATGGTCTTCGTTCAAGCCGAATACGTTGAAGTAACTCAGGCGAATTGCGCCGGCGCCGACGATGAGCAGCGCACCGGGCAGGAACCATAGGCTGAAGTCGCCGTAACTGAGCAAGAACACGGCAGGAAATACGCCAAAGCTTACGAGGTCTATGAGCGTATCCAGCTGGCCCCCAAAGTTTCGCTGGTGATCCGTTCGTCCAGCCATACGTCGTGCAACGATGCCATCCATCCAATCAAAAAGTACGGCCCACAGGATTCCGATTATGGCCAGGGGGAAGTTCCCCCGTATGGCCAGCCAGATGGCGGCCACGGCACACACCAAACCGGCAAGGGAGCAGATGTTGGGGAGATCCCGTGCGAAGGAAAGCATGGTGGGCTGGTGCGGGTTTGCAGCGCGATCAGGCATGGCGTGTTAACCGGCCGACTTCACCGTTTTAAGGGGGTCCTGTTGTTGGGGCGCATTGAGATGTATGTTCCCGTTCTTGTCCAGCTTCGAGACGATGGGATAGATGTTGTCTTCCGCATGGGCGAGCTGAGTTTCGTCGTCTATTTCGCACCATAGGAGATCGTCCACCAGGGGGCAGGCGATGGAAAGTTTCTGCGCGGCCGGCACAAGCCAATCTACCTCATAGTTGAGGTGTCGCGTTTTTTCGAAGCGCTGTTCCGCCGTATCTACCATGTGGTCAAACAGGGACTTGGCGACTTTGGAGATGCCCACCATTTCGCCCGCTACCTCCGTGCCCAGGTTTTTCTTCTGGGTGGAAATAGCATGGAGGTTATTGTTTCGGGTTTCCACGAAATACTCGTCGCTGGTGTTGGTGAAGCCCGACTGCAGCAGGGCGTTATCGGAGGGCTCTTCCAGACATGCCGTCAGTGCCCGACGTTCATAAACGAGGTCGGCCTCCAGCAGCAGGAAGGAGCCATCCACGTATTTGCGCGCGCAATAGAGGGAATAGAGCGTACCTGAATTTGCGAAATGGGGATTGTGCGCCAACTCCACGGTGCCATGGTAGCGTTCCTTCAGCGGGATGAACTGGTCCGCGAGGTGGCCGGTGACGATGATGATTCGCTCAATGCCCACATCCAGGAGCCGCAGAATCGATTCCTCGAGGATAGTTTTCAGGCCCAGGCGCAGATAGCTCTTGGGTGCGAGCTTGGTGCGCTCTTTGAGTCGAACACCCATTCCGGCGGCCAGGATGACAGCGGGTTGTAT
>JAUIMA010000269.1 GCA_030432675.1 Candidatus Hydrogenedentota bacterium
CTTAATGTATTCACCGCATCCTCAAAATCTTTCAGATTTCGAACGGGATAATCGCCCATACCCATAATAATGACGCCGGGGCGCATGCGGGCGAGCTGGGCGGTGCTGCCCGATTTGACGGAGCGGACGATGACACCGTGGACGTCTTCGGAAAGGTTGAGGCGAATCCGGACATCCCGGGTGATTTCGCGCACCGTCAAACCAAAGGTCTCATCGATGAACTCTTCCGCATCCTGAGAGGTGCGGGGGCGTACGCCCAGTTTCACCGTGAGGGTCATGGGCTCGCCATTCCGAAGGATGCGTATCTCGGTTTCTTTGCCCGCACCGGCTTCGCGCACCAGCTTGGTAAAGCCGAGCACATCACGATCCTGTTTTGCCACCACGGGTGTGCCGTTAAATTTCACGATGACGTCACCCAATTGGAGACCCGAGCCTTCTGCCGGGGAGCCGGGTACGATCGTGCTGACGATAAGGCCGCCCTTGGGATCGAGAGACCAATAGGCCGCGAAATCATCGGTGAGTGGCTGGGTGAAGACCCCAAGCCACGCGTGGTCCTCACCTTCATCAATTTCCGTTTCACTCGGCGGATTCTTGATGTACTTGGCAAAGAGTTCCGACTGGTACACCAACGGATGGCCGCTGCGGACGTAGAGGTCCCCGCCTTCTGCGGTGCTCAGGTCAAAGCCCACGACGCCCGTTATACGACCCGCCGTATCGACTACCGGTCCGCTCACGAAACCAAAGCGCACTGACGTATCCAGGCAAAAGGTCTTTCGGGGCTTTTCAAGCACCGAACCGATATGGACTACCTGGAGCCCCCGATTGAAGTCGAGGGTTTCGCCGAGGAGCCCAAAGACCCCGACGGTCTCGCCCAGGCGCAGGGAAGATGTGGGTGCAAAGCGAACGTAGGGGAGATTGAGCGGAGTATCCGACTGAAGACGGAGGAAAACGACGTTGACATCGTCGGGTTTACGCAGCAGGACGGCGTCGTACTCTTTCTCATCGTCGCCCTGTCCCAGGGTGACCGAAATATTGAAGGGTTCGTTACCCTCCAATTTCATGTGGCCATGGGCCATCACCAGTCCGTCGGAGGATACGACCAGTGCAAGGGCATTGCGGTCGCGCCGGGAAGATTCCCCCGTGTTGCTATTGGTGACTTCGCTCGAGTATTTCAAGAGCCCCATGGCGGGGGTAATCTTGTTATAGGTGGATTCCAGTTGTTGCTGGGTGAATCCATCGCCTGCAGCCGCATTCAAGGCTATCAGGGTGGCGACCAGGGTCATCAGGATACTACTCTTCATCGTCGGCTCCTTCCGAACGGTCGTCTTCCTGCACAATCAAGACATAACGGGTCAGGGCCCGGTTGCGCACCAGGAGTAAGACCCTTTTCTGACCACTTTCCAGTCGCTCGTCATAGAGTTCCTTGAACTGGGCCAGATTGACCACTTCGACCGTATCTACGGCGAGGATGATGTCGCCCTGGGAGAGGCCCGCGTTGTTCGCGATTCCACCTACCTGTGTGCCCGACACGAGGACGCCTTTGTTGGAGTCGAGACGGGCACGGCGTACCACGGTCGCCGTCAGCTCGGAGGCCGTAAAGCCCCAATCCTTATACTCGCCCTGCTCGCCTTTCAGGCCACCTTGCTCTTCCGTGGTGAGCACCACTTCCTTTTCTTCATCACCCCGTTTAATGAGGAAGGGGATGGCTTCACCGACCGGCAGGGCTGCGATAGCCCGCCGCACGTGGGGCAGGTCTTCTTCAAAACGGGCATTGGCGGGTTCGCCATTTATGGACAGCAACAGGTCGCCGGGGCGGATGCCGGCTTCAAAAGCCGGGGAGAGGGGGTCGATACCCGCAATCACCACGCCCTTGAGATCGGGGTCATCGGTCCGTGCGAGCATCTCCTGGAGATCGAGGCCAACCCAACTGCGTTGAACCCGACCGTTTGCAATGATAGCGTCGGCCACTTCTTTGGCCAGATTACTGGGAATGGCGAAGCCTACGTTTTCTGCCCCGCGCAATACCATGGAGTTGACGCCAATAACGTTGCCGCTGAGATTGACCAGGGGGCCACCGCTGTTGCCGGGGTTAATCGCGGCATCGGTCTGCACCCAGTTGGTAAAGGGGGCCTTGGTGGCCTGGTCGGCAAGATGGCGGCCCGTAACGCTCACGATGCCTTTGGATACCGAGCGAGAAAGACCGTGGGGACTACCCATGGCAATCACGGTCTGACCGGCCTGAATTTTGTCGGAGTTGCCAAAGCGCACATAGGGCAGGGGATAGCCCACGTCCAGTTTGAGCACCGCCAGATCGGTGTAGGGGTCTACCCCGATGACTTCGGCTTCTACCTCGTCTTTGGTGCCCAACACGCAACGCACAGAGTTGCTTTCACCCGCCACGTGTTCGTTGGTGACCACGTAGCCGTCGGGAGAAATGATGAACCCACTGCCGACCACCAGGACTTCTTTGCGTTTGCCCTGGGCGTAGACTTCTTTTACCGGGCGAATGTGGACAAGGGCCGGGGCGACCACGTTTTTGGCATGGATAACGGCGCTCTGCGCACCCACGCCTGTGGTGGCGCATCCACTGAGGTAGCCCCCCAACAATAAGACGGTCGACAGTACCAGTCCCTGGGACAGGCGTCGTCGCGGGTTCCATTCAGCAATCAATCGTTGCCTCCTTTTCATGGCGAGGGTTCACTGCGCTCTATAGACTCACGAACTTCGTAAAAAACGATTATACGGCATTTTCGGCCACAGCCTACAACCGCCAGATTTGCGCCCACCCCGTAGGGAGGCGTTTTTGCACCCCAAAAGGCGGCTACAGGTGATTTTTGCGCGGGCCAAATGCTATCGTCCCTACTACATTCTCCGCGGAGTGTATAGAATGTCATTCCTACTTATCATGACGGCCGCGTGGGGCGTGGGCTCCCGCTGTCTGCGGTCCTTTCCCTTCGTCGATGCCCTGGAAGCCGCCTGCCTGCGCATCCTGACGGGCCTGGTGCCGGTGGCCCTTGTTGCCCTGTGGGCCGGGAGTTTTTCTCTGGTCGCCGCGCAGAGCGTGCTGGCGTGCGTGGGCATACTGTCGCTAGTCGGCCACTATCGATCCCCTGTGCCCACTCCCCGCTTTTCGGAATGGGTTTCCTCACCCTTTTCGCTCCTGGAGAAGGCGGGTTGTCTGGCCATCGGCGGGGCAGCGGCCCTGACGCTCCTCGGTGCCCTGGCGCCCGTGACCAACTGGGATGCCTGCGTAGCCCACCTGGCCCTCCCAGCCGAATACACCCGACTCGGCCACATCGCGCTCGATACGGGCAACGTTTACGCTGGCTATCCCCACTTGCTGCATAGTCTCTTTGCGGTCGCCTTCTACAGTGGTAGCGGGGGCCACGAACTGCCCGTTTCCCTCTTGAGCTGGAGCTTCGGTCTCTTGGCCTGTCTGGCGATTTACAGCCTGGGCCGTCGGGTGGGCACCCGTCAGACCGGCCTCGTCGCGGCGGCCTTGTTGTCCACGGCGCCCATCTATATGGACCAGGCCAGCGGCGTGGGTATTGATCTGCCTTTCGTCGCCTTCAGCACGGCCACTCTGACGGCCCTCTTTATCGTGCACCGTACAGGACAATGGGCCGCGCTGATGCTGGCGGCCGTTCTCGCCGGGAGTGCCTGTGGAATTCGCCATACGGGGTTCTTGATCGTAGTCATCTTGTTGGTGGCGGTGGCCGTTTATGCCCCCGCAGGACAACGGTTGAGGGCGGTGGGTCTTTTCGCGGCGCTTGCATTCGTGGCGGCCCTCCCGTGGTTTGGACGGAGTTGGTGGCTCACCGGAAACCCCGTGTTTCCCTTCCTCCTTTCCGTGTTTCCCCAAGGACCCATCGACCATATCGCCATCTCCACGCCGGGTGCCCATGAATCCATCGAACGGGCCCGCGGTCTTTCCCTGTGGGCACTGCTGCGCTTTCCCTGGGATATCATCATGCGCCCCCAGGATTACGATGGCTGGAGCAAATCTCCGGGTGGGATGGTGTTGGTCCTCGGTGTGCCAGGCTTGATACTGGGCGGTTCCCGTGCCTGGAGTCTGGGGACCTACAGCGCTGCAGGGGGAATGGTCTTTTTCTTTTTCCAGCGGCTGGCCCGCTACATCCTGCCTTTCTTCACGCCCATGATGGTGGTGGCTGCCCTGGTACCGGAGCGCATGTCCCGTGGCCGAGGCCTCGTCGTGAGCATCCTGTGTTTTTCCTTTGTTTACGGACTTGGCCTCCACGCCGCCGCTGTACACTTCAAGGTGGGCGTGGTGCTGGGTCGCCAGACGAAAACGGAATACCTCACCGAACGGGTGGAGCGTTATGGGGCCTTTCAATATGCCAATGAACACCTGAACGACGGTGGCAAGCTCCTGGTCCTCGATCAGCGGAGTTACTATATTGACGGGCCGACCTATCAGAATCACTGGAGTCTCCAACGCATCGCGACGGAACCCCTGGAGGCCCAGGTGGCCTGGCTGAAGGCGAACGGCATTGAGTACATCATGATTCCCACCGACTACGTGAACTCCTCCGGTGCCCTCGCGGGTGCCGTGGCGACCATGCTGCAGCAGTGGCGGGAGTCTCCGGCCTTTTTCGAGGCGATTGATCGTCCGCTGCACTTGCCCCGTCGCGGTGGGAGTGGCGTTGAGGAGGTGGCCTTCTATGTGGTGCGCTAAGCGGGAAACCCACCCCCGGCCCCTCCCGGGAGGGGAGTGGGGATCGTGTTTCGAACCCATGCACAACGCGTGTACAGCGAAGGCTCGGTTCTTTTGCTCGATTCCCCTCCTGGGAGGGGCAAGGGGTGGGTCGGTGTCGACTTCTCGTGCGAAAGAGACGGGGCTCATTTCTTCTCTACTGCGATGCCGCAAGAGGTCCCGTTTAATTCCCCTCCCAGGAGGGGCAAGGGGTGGGTCACACCATGTCGCTGCGTAAGACCATCGCCCACAACACGGTCTACAACGGACTGGGCCGTCTCTGGGAAGCCCTGGTCAGCATCGGCCTCACGGTCTACATCATCGATCGCGTGGGCATGGAAGGCTTTGGCCTCTGGTCCCTGGTCGCGGTGTTCACCGGCTACGCGGCCCTCTTCGACTTCGGCGTGAACAGCGCCTTCACCAAATACATCGCCTCCTTCGCCGCGAATGAACAGCGGGATCAGGTAAGTGCCGTGGTGAGCACGGGCGTGTTTTTCTACACGGCCCTCGGGGTGGCCATGGTGGCCCTGGGGTGGCCCCTCATCGATTGGCTGATGGATGGTACCCTCGCGCTTATGAATACCCTCCATCCCGGGCGTTCGTGGGCCCTGGGGGATAACACCCGGTGGGACGAAGCCCGATTCCTTTTTCGGGGGGCCCTCATTCTGTTTGTACTCACCAACAGCGTCGCGCCTTTTGCCGCCCTCCAATCGGGACTTCAGCGCATGGGCATTACCAACGTCCTCAGCCTCGGAGCTTCTATCATTAAGGTGGTCGCCACGGTCTGGTTCCTCGAACAGGGCCACGGCGTGCGGGGATTGCTCTACACCAACGCCGTTGTCCTGGCGGCTTTTGCGGTTGCCAACATGGTGGTGGCCTACCGCATTTTTCCGGGCCTTCACTGTCGGCCGGCCTACCTGCGGGTTCCCCTCTTTCGCACGCTGCTGGCCTTTGGATGGCGCTCCCAGGTCGCCAAGTTGTCCAATCTCATCAACTTCCAGACCGACCGCATGATTGTAGCCCTGGCGACGGGCGGGCAGCTCGAGTTGGTGGGCCTCTATCGCATTGGCGAAGACATCGCCGCCAAGGTGCGGCAAATCCCGGCCTTGCTCGTCAGCGCCCTGGTGCCCGCCGTATCCCACCTGGATTCCCGGGACGACCACGCCCGGCTCGCCCAGCTCTACGTGCGGGCCACCAAATATGTGGCGGCCGTGACCATACCCCTCACGGCCTTTGCCATCGCGGTGACTGACCTGGTGCTGTCCCTCTACCAGGTGAAATCCACCCTTGGGGTGGCGGGCTGGGTGGCGCAGATTATATTGCTGGGCTACGCCATGAACCTCCTGCCCGGGCCGGGGGTGAGTGTGGCCCTCGGTAAAGGGAACGCCGGCCTGCCCATGCGCGCGGGCCTCATTTCCATGTTCGGCAATGTGCTTCTAACCATCGTGCTCTTTCAGGCCATTGGCTTCTATGGGATTCCCCTGGCTACCACCCTGGCCCTTTCGATTTCCACTCTCTGGTTTTTTAATGCCCTGAAACACGATGTGGCCGTTTCGCCCGGCGCCTTGCTCCGTTCGACCTGTATCTGGCCCCTGGTCGCCAGTCTCCCGGGCTTCCTGGTGTGCGCCACGATCACGTGGGGTTGCCAGGGCTACCTGGATCGGGTGGGGAATCTGGCAATTGCCGCTGTCAGCGCCGTACTATTCGGCATGCTCTATATCGTCTGCCTCCGATGGACCCCCTTCATAGACCGCTACGACGTGGAATTTCTTCGGGATACGCTCCGGCTCGATCGCCTGCCCGGATTTCGCTTTTTGACGGCGAGGGTTTCCGATGTTTCGTGAGTTGAGCCGCCGACTGCGCCAATATGCCGAGAAAGATGGCCGGGGTTATCCGGACTGGGCCTTGCGCTACCTGCCGGTGCTACGCCGTTTTCCCCATCGCCCCTGGAAGGCGCAGTGCCTCCTCGAAGTGGGGGCCAATGAGAATGGCCTGGCCCGATTTACGGGCGCGCAGGTCATCGCCATCGACATTGCGGCCGAGCACCTCAAAGCCGCCCGCGACACCCAAAAGGTCTTACCGGTCGTGGCCGATATTGGGGCCCTGCCCTTTGCCGAGGGCACTTTCGATGCCGTGGTGTGTATGGATACCTACGAACATATCGCCCGGCCCCACCGGGAGACGGCCAATGGAGAAATCTTGCGGGTCCTGAAACCCGACGGCGTGGGGGCCATAGGCTTTCCGTCCGGTGCGGCGTCCTGCGAAGCCGAGACCCGGATTCGCACGGCCTACCATGACCTGTGCGGGGGCACCATTCGCTGGCTCGAGGAACACGTCGACCAGGGACTTCCCGATGGCGCCGAAGTGGCCGAAGATCTTCGGGCTAAGGCGGGGGAAGCCTACGAAATTACCCGGAGTGGCAATGCCAGCCTTTGGGCGTGGGAGGGCATGTGGCGCATCCTTATGTGCAACTGGCCCGGGCGGGGCAATGCCATCGCCCAGGTCTTGTTGCGCTGGTCCGTGCCCGTGCTGTCCCGACTCCACTTCGGCACCTGCTACCGGGCCCTCCTCTGGATACGTCCCCGGAGGCGTGGCCAGTGAGCGCCCCTTCTGTACCCGAACTTTCGGTCGTGATCCCCACGTGGAATGGCTGGGCATTACTCGAAGCCTGCCTACAGTCCCTCGCGAAGCAGACCCATCAGGATATGGAGATCATCGTGGTGGATGACGGCTCAACGGACGATACGCCAGCCCGTCTGGCGGAAGCCTTTCCCGACGTGAAATGCGTGATGTCCCCGGTGAATCGGGGTTTCGCACCCACGGCCAATCAGGGGCTGGTGATGGCCCGGGCCCCTTGGGTGTTCCTGCTCAATAACGATGTTACACTGGAGCCGCAGTGTATTGAGAAACTCTTGGAGTGTGCCCGTGAGGGAACGTACCGCATGATTTGTCCACTGGTACTCTGGACCGAAGATCCCCAACGGATCTACAGCGCGGGAGATAGTATGGGCGTGAATGGACGGCCCGTCAGTATCGCCTATAAAGAGTCTCGCGAGGCGGTCACGGCGTTTCCCGCGCCCTTCGGGGTTTCGGGCGGCTATGGCCTCTTTCGCCGCGACATGTTGGAAGAGATCGGCATGTTGGACAACACCTTTGTGGCCTATTTCGAAGACGCCGACTGGTGCTTTCGTGCCCGGTGGGCGGGCCATGAAGCGGCCCTGGTGCCCGACGCCGTGGCCTTCCACGTGGGAAGTGCCAGCATCCAAGGGCGAATCTGGTGGCGTACCCGACAGTGTTTTCAGAATCATGCCCTCCTCGTGTGGAAGAATTTTACGTGGCGCTTGCTCTGGTGGAACCGACGGGCCCTGTTGAAGGAACGGCTTCACCAGTGGAAGCGGCTATTTGCCGTGGCCCGGAATGAATGGGGTGCCCTGGTGGCCCTTGGGGTAACCCTGTGGGCGTGGGTCGGCCTGTTGCGCCGCATGCCTGCCGCTATTCGGGCCCGACGTCGTGCCCTGGGTGCCCGGCGAAGGCTTGGGGACGATGCCATGCAGGCCCTGTTAGTACAAGGAGACGATGTCCGTGGCCTATAGTGCGAAGACACCCTGGTGGATTGTCGGTATTATCGTCGCATT
>JAUIMA010000270.1 GCA_030432675.1 Candidatus Hydrogenedentota bacterium
CCCCACAGCGGTTAAGGCGGCCTACACCAAGGCCAAGTCGGCCGTGCAGTCCATCAAATCCGACCCCACGGCGGCGACCTATAATCGAGAGATGAACTCAGGCGGCCGTAACTACACCCAGCAGGTTTCCAACCTCATCAAACTGAGCAAAGATTCGAAATGTCCCCCCAAGGTTAAGGACGTGCTCAAGGGGATTGAAAAATACAAGTCCGCATTGGATGCCTACGGTAACGGGGACCGTCGTCGTATTCCCGACGACACCTCGGAGAAGGACGTAATCGCCTATCTCAAGACCTTCGCACGTCTCTTAAAAGAGACCTATCCCTACGCGGAAGATATGATGGCCTATCTCAAAAAACACAAAATGAAGTAGCGCATCCCTGGAAAACGGAATTACAGGCACCGTCGGCGATGGTCGGCGGTGCTTTATTTCGTGCCAGGGAGGGGGCCGTGCTGTTGTCAAAGGGACGTTCTGCCGCAAGGGCTTAAAAGGCAGGGCGGTTTTCGTCGGGCATTTCGTTGAACCTGGGTTAACCAGATAGTCTCCAGAGCGGCAGCATGTCCCGGTGGGCCAAGGGTGGGGGACGGAGTTTCACCACGACGTCTCGTGATGGATTCATTGAGGTAGCGCGTCTGCAGCCCTGGCGTGCCTATGGAGCGCCGTCGGCCCGACGGCATGGGTGCCAAAGGCACCGGATTGCGATGGGAGGTGAACAGGTATCTTGTTTCGGAAGATGGGGCGGATGAGGCCCACGGAAATCGTGGCGTACTACCGGTACAGTCCCGAACTTCGTCTGAAACGAAGTCGAGGACAGTCCCACAGGGACTGCCTCCGCGCTGAAAGTTACGTGGGGTAGCGAGTCGAAAGGGACGTAATGGCGGATTCCGCAGATGAGCAGGTAGCGTCGATGCGCGAGGCTGTCCCGGCAGTATGGGGAGACGGGATGTTGGGGGGCTCACTCCTTTTCCTGGGTTGGGTGCGGCTTATTACTTCCGTGCGCTTTGCCTCGGACAAGAGTGTCCAAGCTCTTTGTGTGGGGAGACGGGGTGTTGGGGAGACTGACTCCTTTTTCCTGGGTCGGGTGCGGCTTATTACTTCCGTGCGGTTTGCCTCGGACAAGGGTGTCCAAGCTCCTTGTTTCGGGAGATGGGGGTAATCGAAGTCATTTCGCGCAGTCGCTACGGTTGTCGCAGACAGGAATGTCTGCGCCCCTGGGGTGTTTCCATCACCATTCTCTTGTGTCTCCACAGCGTGGGCTTGTCTACGGCCACCGGGACAGGAACGCGCGTTGGCGTGATGCGTGTAAAGCGGAGTGGCTGGTATAGGGCGATGCTTTCGTAAATATACTCGGGTGTTTTGGCGCGATACCGTCCCATACGTGCGCCTATGGAGCGCCGTCGGGCCCTGTATCCGATGGCACTCGAAGCGCATCTATCCCTTTACCGGGGTTGCGTTCGTCGATTCTGGGGCGATTCTGAGCGTCGATTTTCCGCATCGAGGCCCCTGGAACGCCTTCCTTGCCGGTATCACCGCTTAACGTACATCGCGCCACCAATCCGCCAACTGCTATAATCACCCAACTTTTCCGGGGACTTCTATCACGAACCATAGAGGATTGGGTGTTTGAACGGTCAGGCAGTACATTTCGGCGCGGGCAATATTGGCCGCGGGTTTATTGGACAGCTCTATTGGGAGTCGGGCTTTCGCACGACCTTTATCGACGTCAACGAGACGGTCGTCGGGCTCTTGCAGTCCCGGGGAAGCTATCCCATCCATCTGGTCTCGGAAACGACGGAAGTGATTCCTGTGGATAACGTGACAGCCATCCATGGGGGAGATTTGGAGGCCGTGTCCGACGCGCTGGCGGTGGCGACGATTGCTTCGACGGCGGTGGGTTCCCAGATTCTGCCCCGTATCGCGCCCGCGATTGCACGGGGTATTGAGAAACGCTTTGCCCAGGCCGATGCGGCCCCCCTCAACATCATCATCTGTGAGAATCTGCTCCGGGGTGACGAAGTCCTTCGGGAGGCGGTGCGCAGTAACCTCGCCCCCGAGTGGCACGAGACCCTGGACGGGAAGGTAGGCTTCGTGGAAGCCTCCATCGGCCGCATGGTGCCGCGGATGACCGAGGCCCAGCTGGCCCAAGACCCCTTGCTCGTCTGTGTGGAACCCTATTGTGAATTGCCCCTCGCCGGGGATAGTTTCAAGGGGGAGATGCCGCCCATCAAGCATGCCAAGCCCTATTCCAATTTCGGGGCCTACGTGGAGCGGAAGATCTTTGTCCACAATATGAGTCACGCGGCCACGGCCTATCTGGGCTATCTCCAGGGCCACACCTACATCTATGAAGCGATTCAGGACCCCAAGGTGCGCCCGGTGGTGGAGGCGGCGCTGGAGGAAAGTTGTCTGGGCCTGTCCCGGAAGCACGGGCTCGATAAGGCGGCCTTGGATGCCTTTGCGACGGACCTGATCCACCGCTATCAGAACAAGGCCCTGGCCGATCAGGTGGCCCGCGTGGGCGGCGATCTCAAGCGCAAACTGGGACCCAACGACCGGCTGATTGCCACGGCCAACATGTGCCTGGCGCAGGATGTGACGCCGACGGCCCTGGTGGAAGTGATTGGTGCGGCCCTGCGTTTCGACGCACCGGACGACGTGACGGCGCCCGAGGTGATGGCCCTGTTGGCTACATCGGGTGTGGCAGCGGTGTTGGAGCAGGTTTGCGAATTGCCGTCTGGCACCGCACTCCGGGAGCTGATCGAGACTTCGCTCCAGTAGAGCATCGAAAAAGATCGCAAAAAATTAAAAACATACGAAAAAAGAAAGAAACCCATGAAAAAATATGATGTTGCAGTGATTGGCACAGGGCCTGGTGGCTATGTAGCGGCAGTGCGTGCTTCCCAGCGCGGCGCAAGCGTGGTGGTGATAGAAAAGAACGATATCGGCGGTGTTTGTCTAAATGTTGGATGTATACCGACAAAAACACTCATATATTCCGCTGAGATGTACCGCAAGATGCAGCATGCCTCCGAGTATGGACTCAAAGCGGAATCCGTCGGTTTTGATATGGCCGCCATGGTCGCCCGGAAGAATAAGGTCATCGGAATGAACACCGGTGGTATCGCCGCACTCTTCAAGGGCCACGGTATCGACGTCATCCAAGGTGAGGCCACCATCCTCGCACCGGGTACCATTGCCGTGGGGGACGAGACCGTAGAAGCGACCTCCATCATCATCGCGACGGGGGGACGTCCCGCCCAGCTTCCGGGACTCGAGTTCAACGGCAAGACGGTGATTGGGAGCACGGATGCCCTGGAGCTGACCGAGCTTCCGGAGCGCATCGGGGTCATCGGGGCGGGAGCCATCGGCGCGGAGTTTGCCTGTATCTGGAATGCCCTCGGTGCCAAGGTGACGCTCATTGAGTTTATGCCCCACATCCTGCCGCGAGAAGACGCCGACCTGAGTAAGCGTCTGGCCGCCGGTCTCAAGAAAAAGGGCATCGATATCCGCACCGGAACCAAGGTGTCGGAACTGACCCACACCGATGGGGGTGTTCGTTTGACCCTGGAAGGCGACAAGGCCGGAGAAGTCGACGTGGATCTGGTCCTGGTCGGCATTGGACTGGAATGTAACTCCGAAGTCGTCACCCAAACGCCGGGTCTGGGCGTTAAGGTAGGGGCCCGTGGGGGCATCGATGTAGATGAACGGATGGAGACCTCCGTGCCCGGCATCTATGCCATCGGCGATGTGACCAACAAAACCTGGCTGGCCCACGGCGCGTCTGCGGAAGGTATCGTGGCTGCCACCAACGCCACCGGCGGCAACCGGCATATGGATTATCGTGTGGTGCCTTCCTGTACCTTCACGTCGCCAGAAGTGGCAAGCGTGGGATTAACGGAAACCCAGGCGAAGGAATCGGGATATAACGTAAAGACCGGCAGCTTCCTGTTTTCCGGAAACGGTCGTGCCCATGCGATTGGCGAGACCGAAGGCCTGGTTAAGATCGTGGGTGATGCCGCAACCGATGAGATACTCGGGGTCCACATCATGGGCTGTGAGGCTGGTGAAATGATAGCTGCGGGTGCCATGGCCATGTCCCTGGAGGCCACGGTGGAAGAGATGGCCCACACCATCCATACCCACCCGACCCTTTCGGAGGCGATGATGGAAGCGGCCGAAGACTACTACGGGATTGGAATTCACACGCGGCCTAAGCCCAAGCGCAAAAAGTAAACGGTGCCGCACCGGCCCGTCTCCAACCAGGGGCAGGCCCATGGGGCGGCGAGAGCGTGTGTATTTGTTATAGTGTAGACGGGCGTGGTGACGGTCACCACGCCCGATAAATTTTGGGCCAGTCCGATGGACAGGAGCAGACTATGAGAGCTACATGGGGTCAACGCTTGAAAGACAATGGCATTTGTCTGGCCCTTTTGCTGCTCTTCCCCCTGGCCGTCTATCTGCCACCCTGGATACAGGGCGAGGTGCCCCAAGAGGCCGGGGCACTCCTGAGCATGTCGCCGTGGAGCGCCCATACGCCGGAAGAAGCGGCGACATCCACCCCCCTGTCCTCGTGGCAGGCCGGTACGGTGTGGCCAGGTTATCAATTTCTCAATAGCAACCGTGAATCCCTCGGGGCACTCCAGTGGAACCCGGCCGTCGGACTGGGGGAGCCCTTTATTGCCAATCCGTACAATCGTGTATTTTCACCATTTTCCGTCTGGTTTTATCTGTTTGGGTTCGTTGATGCGCTTTTTCTGTCCATTCTTTCGAAGAGCCTGGCGGCAGGTTGGATAAGCTACTATGTTGCACGTCGCTATGGTTTCACCGCGTGGTTTGGCCTCATTGTGGCCCTCATATTCCAGTGGAGCGGCCCCCTTGTCATCTGGCAGCTCGAGCCTCTCAGCGATAGTCTGGTCTGGTTGCCACTCTTGTTACTGGCGACGGACCGGCTGATTCTGGGGCACTTTCGCTCTTGGCCCGGTGTGGCGCTGGTCGTGGCGGCCATGCTACTGAGCGGCGGATTGCATATGCTTGCGGGCTCTCTCGTGTGTATGGCGCTCTATATGCTGCTCCGCCGCTTGAGAGATCATAAGCGCGCTCATATCGGCGGTGCCATCCCCGGCTATGCCCTCGGCGTGGCCGCAGGATTCGGGCTGGCTGCGATTCAACTCCTTCCCTATCTCGAGCTTCTCCGGGAAGGCAATGCCATCGATCATACGTATCCCTGGATTTTCGACAGCAGCCTGCTGCTGGGGCTATTTGGTCCGAGCTACTATCACCGTATCGGGGACGGCGACAATCCCCTTATCCACGTCGTCTATATCGGCGTCGTTCCGCTGTTGTTCGTCGGTTTTTGGGGAGCGCTTCGGCGCCTGGTGGAGCGGCCCCTTCGTCATCGCATCGAAAGCCTGCTGTTTGCGTCGGTTTTGGTTGGTGCCGTTCCCGTCGTATTGCAGGGACTGCTTCCCGGTATTAACGCCCTGCGCTTTCTTCACCCCGTGCACTACCTGGCGGGCTTGTCCTTCCCGCTGGCCCTCATGGTGGCCGCCGTGGTGGAGACCTGGCTCCACCTGAATGCCGAACAGTGCAAACGGGCCCTGCTGCGGATGGCCATTCAACTCCCCGTGTTCTGGGGGGGGCTCCTGGTGGTATTCGTGACTTTCGGGTGGAGTGCGTTAAAAACGGATAGCTTTCCCTGGGATGCGTTCTGGTGTTTTACCCTTACTTCCCTTACCTTGCTGGTGCTCTTTGGGGCGACCATCTTGTATCCCAGGGCCCGGATTCTGGTGGCGGGCACCATCACGTTGCTGGTGCTGACGACCGCGTGGGGCACCTTGCCCTGGATTCCCCGAGCTCCGCAGGCAGACATCTTTCCCCAGACCGACGTAATACGAACACTCCAGGAGTCCGATGCCCGTGTAGGAGGGACGCCACGTATGGCGACCTGGCCGCTACATGGCAACCAGATACCCGCACTCTATGCGCCCTCGACGGTCATGCTCAACCGAACCGAGGCCTATCTTGCGCAGGTCAACGCCCACCCTCTTCTGCAGCGGCGGGCGGGTATCGGCACCTTGTTGCTGCAGAAGGAGGATATTCGGGGGGCCTACGCGCCGGTTCGCCATGATCTGAACATTGTGGACATCTTCGATTCCGGACTGATTCTCTTCCGTGATCAAGGGGCAGCACCACGTATTCGTATCGCACACGAAGTGGAGAGCGCTACGACAGCGACTCAGGCATTAGATGCGTCACCCCTCCCTGTGGTACCCGGGGTACTGCTGCCCCCCGTGTCAGGCGCGATTCAAGACACCATCCAAGTGGTCGATGTGCCCGAGAATAATCATCTGGAGTTGGAGATTGAGACCAATTTTCCGGGCGTATTGATCGTCTCGGAGGCCTGGTATCCAGGCTGGCAGGCACGGGTAGACGACAATGTGGTCCCCATATTGCCCGTTGACGGGGTATTTCGCGGCGTGGAGTTGGGGGCGGGAACCCATCGGGTGGCGTTCGTATACCAATCTGCTTCATTGCGGTGGGGGGCGCTTATCTCCCTGTTGTGTATAGGGTTATTCCTTACCGGCGCCTATATGGCACGGCGCCGACCACGACGGGATCACTAAACCCCACAGGCGTTAATTCCCGAATGCGCTCTCCTTTTTCGTTTTTTGCCTCAAGTTCCTCCCGGTTTTCGCCGATAGATCAGAAAGCGACGGAAAGAAGACACGGATTTCGTGTCGGATGCGAGGTGACATCATGGTACAAAACGTAAATGCAGCGGCCTTGGATTTGCCGGTCAGCGGCAAGTTGGTTCAACGGCAGACGACCCTTCCCCAATCCTTCTCGATCCAAAGTCGGACCGACTCGGTATCGTTCAGCGCGAAAGTCTCCACAGGCGATGCGCAGAACATCGTGGTGGACCGTGCTTTTGAACAGCTTCGTGCGGTAGTCGAAGAGGCGCGCGCGGAGCTGGGGATTCCCGAAGGGGAAACCGTCGATTTATCACCCGAGGCCACCGGCGACCGCATTGCCGACTTTGCCTTGAACTTCTTTACGCAGTACGCCGAGAACAACGGTCTTGCCGATGACGAAGAAGGTCGGGCTCAATTTGCCGACTTCATCGGTGGTGCCATCAATCAGGGTATCGAAGAAGCCCGAGGCATCCTGACGGCCTTAAACGCCTTAAATCCGGATGTGACCCAGGGCATTGAGTCAACCGCCAGCCACATTCAAGGGCGGCTTGATGACTTCGTCACAAACGGACTTGGCTGAATAATTTTTCGTTTCCTTCACGTTGTGCGGTAAAAAGCTTGAACCGCGCAACGTTTTTTTTGTACTATGTTGCTCCGCTGCCCGGGTGGTGGAATTGGCAGACACGCAAGATTAAGGATCTTGTGCCAGCAATGGCGTGCGAGTTCGATTCTCGCCTCGGGCACCATCTTAAACGTTAAAAGCCCTCGTGCTTCCGCAAGGAAACACGAGGGCTTTTTCGTATTGGTCTCGTGCCGTGATGGTCCGCTTTTTGTAGTTTCCACCCGAAGGGTCTACTGCAGAATGCTGGCCGCTGCCCCTTCGCTTGCCGACTACGTGCATCAGGGAATTAAAATATGGACTGCGCAAGCAAGCGTTCGCGCTCAGAGTGCCGGCAAGCCATCGCAGTCCATAGAAGGGCAAAACCACGAATCAGACCCAGTCACCGGCCCGATTTCGAGTTTGACAGCGCGCGCCATCCCGAATATACTCGTCGGGACGCACCCCTAGCGCAACCGGGTGCCGTGGTCAGTGAACGGTGACGGGGAGCCCTTGGGCGGCATCCCCTTATCGTGTAAATTCGCAATCGGTTCTTAAGCTGCAGGAACTTCTTTCCTTGAAGGGTGCTCTGTCATGTCTGGTCTGTCTTTGTCCCGTGTACTTCTTACGAACGTATCGGCCCTATCCCGAACCGTCCTCTGCGGTGGGTTGCTGGTTACACTCCTATTCGCTCTTCCCGCCTGGACGCAGGGGTTCGGCTTTGCGGCGGGCGCGGGCGGCACGGAGGATGACCTGGGCCTGGGCGTGGCCGTGGACGCTTCGGGCAATGTCTATACTACCGGCTATTTCCGGCAGACGGCGGATTTCGACCCGGGTGCGGGCACCGAGGAACACACGAGCGCGGGCGAGAACGACATCTTCGTCCAGAAGCTGGATGCAAATGGTGCCCTGGTCTGGGTGCGCTGCATTGGCGGCACGAGCTATGACCGGGGCGTGAGTATCGGCTTGGACGGTACCGGTAATGTTTACGTTACCGGTTCCTTTCGGAACACGGTGG